>CANPWJ010000170.1 GCA_947584035.1 uncultured Acetatifactor sp.
AAAAATAAAGCTTTCGTCTTTGGAGGTGGATTGATGAAGGAGTTAGTTGAGGTAATTGCAAAAGCCCTTGTGGACCATCCGGAGGAAGTCGTAGTGACGGAGAGGACCGAGGGCAGGGACGTTGTCGTTGAACTTCATGTAGCCGCATCCGACATGGGGAAAGTGATCGGGAAACAGGGAAGGATCGCCAAAGCGATCCGCTCGGTCGTAAAGGCGGCGTCATCCAAAGACAACACCCGGGTGGATGTTGAGATCGTCGGATAAGAGACGGTGGAAGGTCGCCTGGAAACGAGGCGCGCTTGTGCGCCTTCTTATCAGAGAAAGAGCAAGGTCCCGGGAAACGGCAGGAGAGATCCGGCCTCCCGGGACTTTGTGACAGGTCGGGAGGTGGATTTCGTATGGAGGAATACTTGCGGGTGGGAGTGATCACTTCTCCCCATGGCGTCCGGGGCGAGGTGAAGGTGTTTCCCACCACGGATGATCCCGGGCGCTTCCGGCGGCTCAGGGAGGTGCTCCTGGACAACGGAGGGGAGAAGCTTCCGGTGGAGATCGAGACAGTGCGGTTTTTCAAGCAGATGGTGATCCTGAAGCTCAAAGGGCTGGACAGCAGGGAGGACGCGGAGCGTTACCGGCAGAAAAATCTCTTTGTATCCCGTGAGAATGCGGTGCGGCTGCAGAAGGACGAATACTTTATCGCCGACCTGATCGGGCTGAAGGTGCTGGACGAGGACGGCAGCCAGCTGGGAGTCCTGAAGAATGTGCTGGAGACCGGAGCAAACGATGTGTATGTGGTGGACGGGACGGACGGCAGAGAGATCCTTCTGCCCGCCATCAAACAGTGCATCCTGCAGGTAGAGCCGGAGGAAGGCTATATCCGGGTGCATCTTCTGGAGGGGCTTCTGGGATGAGATTTCAAATACTGACACTGTTTCCGGATATGGTGGCGAACGGGCTCAACACCAGTGTCATCGGCAGAGCCGTGGAGAAGGGCATCCTTCAGATCGACGCCGTCAACATCCGCGATTACACGCAGGACAGGCATGGGCGGGTGGACGATTACCCCTACGGCGGCGGCGCGGGGATGCTGATGCAGGCGCAGCCCGTCTTTGACGCCTACCGGGCGGCCACAGGGGGCAGGAAGGTGCGCACCGTCTATGTGACGCCCCAGGGGGTTCCCTTCACGCAGAAGCTGGCGGGGGAGCTGGCGCAGGAGGAGGAGCTTCTCTTTCTCTGCGGGCACTATGAGGGGATCGACGAGAGGGTGCTGGAGGAGATCGTGACGGACTATGTCTCCATCGGGGACTATGTGCTGACCGGGGGCGAGCTGCCCGCCATGGTCATGGTCGATGCCATTTCCCGGCTGGTGCCGGGCGTGCTGGGAAACGAAATCTCCGCGGACACGGAATCCTTTCACAACGATCTGCTGGAGTACCCGCAGTATTCCCGGCCGGAGGAATGGCACGGAAAGCGCGTGCCGCAGGTGCTTTTGAGCGGCGATCACCGGGCGGTGGAGGAGTGGAGGCTGGAGCGGTCCAGGGAGCGCACCCGGCGCATCCGCCCAGATCTATATGAGCGGTACGAGCGGCGGGAATGGGCGATTTGGAGGCTCTCCCGGCAGAAGCGCGACACAGTACACCTGTTGGAGTCCCTGCGGAGAGGGCGGGGGGAGATCCTCCTGGCCCGGGGAGAATTCAGCAGGTTGGAGGGGAGCGCTTCACAGAGCTCTGCGCTTCTGCTCTATGACCGGGCCTGTTCTACCTGTCTGCTGACCGCGTCGGATGAGGCGGGGGTAGAGAGGGGGATCGGAGAGATCCCGGAAGTCTGCAGACTGGCGGTGGCGTCCCCCGGCTTTGCGGCGGAGATGCTCTGCGGGAAGGCGGGCTTTGAGATCCTGCACGAGTGTCTGCAGGTGTGCTACACCGAGCGCCGGAATCTGCGGGTGTCCCACGGGGATATCCGTCCCCTGGGGCCGGAGCATGAGGCGTATGTGGCGGAGCGCTACGGCCTGGGAAGCAGGGCGTATATGGCGGGGCGCATTCTTGCGGGGGCCATGTACGGCGCCTTTGTGGACGGCGCTCTGGCGGGATTTATTGGCGTCCACGAGGACGGAAGCATAGGGATGCTCTATGTGGAGGAGCGCTGCCGCAGACAGGGGATCGGGGCGTCCCTGGAGGCATACGCCATCAACCGGGAACGGGAAAAGGGGCATATCCCCTACGCCCACATCCTGGTGGGAAACGAGGGATCCCTGCGGCTGCAGGAGAAGCTGGGCCTGTGCCTGGCCCGGCAGAATATCTGGTGGCTTGCAAAAAAAACTTGCATTTTAGAGCAGAGTATGATAGACTCTTAATGTTGTGAAAATGAGATGTTCCTCTGTTACGGAAGGGTATTAAGAACGTCCGATTTTAAGAAGGAGGCTCCAACATGAGCGATATTATCAGAGAGATCGAAGCAGAGCAGTTAAAGAAGGATATCACGGATTTCTCCGTGGGCGATACCGTAAAGGTTTACGGGAAGATCAAGGAGGGGAACCGGGAGAGAGTCCAGGTCTTTGAGGGGATCGTCCTGAAGAGACAGGGCGGAAGCAACCGCGAGACCTTCACGGTTCGAAAGACTTCCAACGGTGTCGGCGTGGAGAAAACATGGCCGTTACATTCCCCCAATGTGGAGAAGATCGAGGTGGTGAGAAGAGGCAAGGTGAGACGTGCCAAGCTGAACTACCTGAGAGGACGCGTCGGCAAGAGAGCGAAGGTTAAGGAAATCATAAAATAAACCGATACCCGAAGGACAGTCGCTTTGCGCGATTGTCCTTTTCTGTACCTGGCAGCCTGCCGCGCTGCAGCAAGCATACGGTGAGAGAGCGATATGGCGAGAAATAAGGGATTGAGCTTTTATAAGAGAAGGAAAAAGATCAGTGCGGCGCTGGTGCGGGAGATATTCAGCTGGATCTTTGGGATCTGCGTGGCTGTCTTTATCGCCGCTGTGATGAATTATTTCTGGGGAATGACTACCAATGTGGTGGGGATCTCCATGGAACCCGCCCTGTACAGCGGCCAGCAGATTTTTATCGACCGGCTGACCTATCTCTTCTCCCAGCCGAAGCGGGGCGATGTGGTGATCTTTCTGCCCAACGGCAACGAGAATACCCATTATTATGTGAAACGGGTTGTGGCCGTTCCGGGCGACCGGGTCCTGATCGAGGACGGTCTGCTGTATGTGAACGGAGAGGCCAGCGTCTGGGTGACGGATAAGATCCTGGACGCGGGGATCGCCGCCAATGAGCTGTCGCTGGAAAGCGGGGAATTTTTCTGCCTGGGAGACGAGGTGAACAACAGTGAGGACAGCCGTTCACCGAACATCGGGCCGGTAAAGGAAGAGGATATGGTGGGAAAGGTCTGGTTCCATCTGCGCGGCGGCGGGGGCGGGATCGGATTGGTGCATTGACGGCCGTGCGGACGCGCGGACCAAGAATGGAGGAAAAGTCTTGAATTATCAATGGTATCCGGGACACATGACGAAAGCCATGCGCATGATGCAGGAGCATATCAAGCTGGTCGATCTGATCCTGGAGCTGGTGGATGCCAGGATCCCCAAAAGCAGCCGCAATCCGGATATCGACGAGCTGGGAAAGAACAAGGCGCGGATCGTGCTGCTGAACAAGGCGGATCTGGCGGATCCCGCCTGGAACAAGGAGTGGCTGCGGGAGTTTGCGGATCAGGGCGCCTCTGTGCTGGAGCTGAATTCCCGGGCCGGAGCCGGTGTCCGGAATGTCCAGGGGCAGGTGCGGGAAGTCTGCCGGGAAAAGCTGGAGCGGGACCGGAAGAGAGGGATCGTCAACCGTCCGGTGCGCGCCATGGTAGTGGGCATCCCCAACGTGGGAAAATCCACCTTTATCAATTCCTTCGCCGGAAAGGCGTGTGCTAGGACGGGAAACCGCCCGGGAGTCACCAAGGGAAAACAGTGGATCCGTCTGCAGAAGGATCTGGAGCTTCTGGATACGCCCGGCATCCTCTGGCCAAAATTTGAGGATCAGGAGGTGGGGATGAACCTGGCCTTCATCGGCTCCATGAACGATGAGATCCTCCTCATGGACGAGCTGGCGTGCGATCTGCTGCGCCGTCTGCGGGAGCTCTATCCCGGGCCGCTGGAGGAGCGTTACGGCATCGCTCTTTCGGGGAGCGAAACGGATCTTCTGGCGGCGATCGCCGAGAGCCGCAAATGCTATCAAAAGGGAGAACGTCTGGATCTGGAGAAGGCGGCCGGGATCCTGGTGGAGGATTTCCGGAGCGGGCGTCTGGGACGCATCACTCTGGAGAGGCCGGGACAGGCCGTGGAACGGTAAGAACGGAACGGTAAGAAATAGAGAAAGGCACGGTGACCAGCGATGAATAAGGTCTTGAAGGAATTGTTTAACACGGGTCTGTATCTTTTGTGTGTGCTCTGCCTCACCTATCTGACGATCACCTTTGTGGGACAGAGGACGGAGGTGGACGGAGAGTCCATGGAGACGACGCTCTCGGATGGGGATAACCTGATCGTGGATAAACTGACGTATCGGTTTACCGACCCCAAGCGTTTTGACATCATCGTATTCCCCTTTCAATATCAGGAGAACACCTACTATATCAAGCGGATCATCGGGCTTCCCGGGGAGACCGTGCAGATCGATGATCAGGGCAATATCTACATCGACGGGGAAGTGCTGGAGGAATCCTACGGACGGGAAGTCATACGGCCCGACACGGTGGGGGTCGCCAGGGATCCCGTGGTGCTGGGGGAGGACGAATATTTTGTCATGGGCGATAACCGCAACAACAGCAGTGACAGCCGGACGGAGATCGTGGGAAATATTCACCGGGACGATATTATCGGAAGAGCCTGGGTGCGCATCTGGCCGTTCGACCGATTCGGAATATTGAAGCACCAGTAGAGAGACCACGCGGTGAGGAGTCCGGTATGAAGCAGGGAACAAAAGAGATAAGAGCACAATTACAGGCAGCTTGTGAAGATGAGCTGCCTGCCTTCATAGAAGCCTATCAGGACGACGAACGGGAGGGTGTCCGCAGACTGGTGGAGTCCGCGCGGAAGCGTCTGGAAGCGCTGGCCCGGGAGCGGGAGCGCACGGAGAAGCTGAAGGAATACGAGAGAAAATATGCGGATCACGCGCTGATCTGCGGGATCGACGAGGTGGGGCGGGGGCCTCTCGCCGGGCCGGTGGTGGCGGGAGCGGTGATCCTGCCGAAGGACTGTGACATTTTATATATAAACGATTCCAAGCAACTCTCCGAAAAAAAGAGAGAGGAGCTTTTTTCCGTGATCGAGCGGGAGGCTGTAGCGTGCACCACAGGATTCGCGTCCCCGGAGAGGATCGACGAGATCAATATTCTGCAGGCCACCTACGAGGCCATGCGGGAGGCCATCGGTAAGCTGGAT
>CANPWJ010000171.1 GCA_947584035.1 uncultured Acetatifactor sp.
GGCGCTGGCCCGCAGCGGCGTGGGCGCGTTCGACCTGATCGACGCCGACCAGGTGTCCCTGAGCAACCTGAACCGACAGATCATCGCCACTTGGGACACCGTCGGAAGAGATAAGGTGGAGGTGATGCGGGAGCGTATCCTCTCCATCCAGCCGGAGGCGGAGGTACAGGTGCACAAATGCTTTTATCTGCCGGAGACGGCCCGGCAGTTTGATTTTTCCCGGTACAGTTACGTGGTGGACGCGGTGGACACGGTGACCGCCAAGATCGACATCATTCTGAGGGCCCGGGAAGCCGGGGTGAGAGTCATCAGCAGTATGGGCGCCGGAAACAAGATGGATCCCACGAAATTTCAGGTAGCCGATCTCTATGAGACCTCCGTGTGCCCGCTGGCGAAGGTAATGCGCAGAGAGCTGAAAAAGCGGGGCGTGAAGGAGCTGAAGGTGGTGTATTCCACGGAGACGCCCCTGCGGCCTCTGGAGGGGACGAACCCGGGCGAGGACGGGAAGGCGGTGACCAGGAGAGCCGTTCCCGGGAGCATCGCCTTCGTTCCCTCCGTCGCCGGACTGATCCTGGCGGGGGAGGTGGTCAAGGACCTGATCGGGTGGAAGGCGGAAAATTGATCGGTCCGGAGAACTTATGCCGCCGTTTTTCGTCTGTAGGGCAGGAGCGTAAAACGGCGAACGGAGGATGAGAGATTGAACGACACGGAAATACTGGACCTGTACTGGGCGAGAGATCCCCGGGCCATTTCGGAAAGCCAGTTCTGTTACGGAAGATACTGTCATAGTATTGCGTTTCATATCCTGCGCGACCGGGAGGATTCGGACGAGTGTGTCAACGATACCTGGCTGCGGGCGTGGAACAGCATCCCGCCCGGCCGTCCGAACCGTCTGGCAATCTTTCTGGGGACGATCACCCGGAACCTGTCATTGGATCGGCTGAAGAAAAGACGTGCGGCAAAGAGGGGACATGGAGAGATGGAACTGGCGCTGGACGAACTGGCGGAGTGCGTGCCGACGGCGCGCAGCACGGAGGATGAGGTGGAGACTGCGGAACTGTCCCGCATGATCGATCGCTTCCTGCACACGCTGCCGGGGAGGGAGTGCAGCGTTTTTTTGCGGAGATATTGGTATGTGGAGGAGTATGCGGAGATCGCGGAGCGCTATCACATGAAGCTGAATACGGTCAAGACCTCTCTGTTCCGCACCCGGGTGAAATTAAAAAAATTCCTGGAACAGGAGGGGATCGTGCTATGAGAGAGGATGATAGAAACCGGCGCAGGGACAAGGCTTTTCGGATCCTGGAGGCGCTTTCGGACATCGACGAGGAGCTTCCTGCACGGAGCGAACAGAGCCAGCGCGCGGATGCGTCTGCAAAGGTCAGGCAGATCCCTCTCCGGAAATACAAAAGCGCGGCGGCCGTTCTGGCCCTGCTGGCTGTTGGGACCAGTGTGTATCTGCTGGGTACGGGGATGCCGAAACGCTCCGACGGTTCCCAGGCCGCTCTGGATATCGCCTCCCTGGGCGAGCGGATCGAGGAGAAGGACACAAGCCCGGCGGCGGGTGCGGCGCCGCAGGAAAACATTCCGTCTGCCGCACAGAATGGCGGGACATGGGACCTGGCGGAAGAGCAGAGCAAAGAGAGAGAAGAGATAGAAGGGGTAGAAGCGATAGAGGAGCTTGACTCTGCCAATAGAGCGGAAGAGGACAGCCTGTGGGAAGGTCTGCCGGAGCGGGAGTCTGCCCGGGAGGGGGCACAGGAGGACGTGCCCACACAGAACACGATGCAGGACGCAACACAGGGTGCCATGCAGAGCGCAATACAGAGTGCAACACAGAATGCAGCACAGAGTGCCGGACTGGATGCCTACGTGCCGGAGACGCTGCCGGACGGATATCGGTTTGTCAGCGCGGATTCAGGGACCGCGCCGCCGGATGGCCATGCGCTTGCGCTGAGCTGTGTCAATGAGGCGGAGTCCAAACGGATCGATCTGTGGATCACAGATGAGACGGCCTCCCTGCAGACAGTGCCCGCGGAGGAGGTGACGGAGGACACCTTCCGAGCAGACGGCACCGTGGCCGTGCTCTATGAGGACACCGGCGTAGCGGTTCGGTTTGAGGGGAACGCGGAGCCGGAGGTTCTCTATCGGGTATTCACAGCGATACGCCCTTAAGCCGGAAGGTTTGGGCCGGAAGGGTTGGGCTGGAAGGTTTCCCGTGCAAAAATATTTACAAGCTGCGCCTTCTTTTGTAGAATAGGGAGAGGAAAGAAGGCGTAGTTTGTTATGGAAAAAACGCAGAAGGAAGCACAGAAAGAAATTCCGAAAGAAACCCAGAAAGAAACGCAAAAGGATATTCTGGAAAAAACGCAGAAGAAGGCGCAGAAAGAAATTCAAAAAGAAACCCAGGAGAAAGCACAGAAAGAAATTCAAAAAGATATTTCGAAAGAAAAGGAAAGACGAAAGGGGCGCGGGGCCCACGATATGACGGAGGGGAAGATCGCCTCTCCCCTGATCCTGTTCACCATCCCGCTGGTTTTGGGGAATCTCCTGCAGCTTACCTACAACGCGGCGGATTCCGTGATCGTCGGAAGATTTGTGGGGGAGGATGCGCTGGCGGCGGTGGGGACCTCCACGCCGATTATGAATCTGGCGATCCTGCTGATCAGCGGCATGTGTATGGGGGCCAGTGTGCTGATGAGCTCCCAGTACGGGGCGGGAGATATCCGGCTGCTCCGGCGCCAGATCAGTACCACCCTGCTCTCCGGCTGCGGCTTCTCCCTGTGTTTTTCCGCGGTGATGTTGTTTTTGGCGCCCTGGGTGCTCCGCCTGATCCGTGTGCCGGAGGAGGTCGTGCCTATGGCATCCGCCTATTTGCGGATCATCTTTGCGGGGCTGATCTTTACCTTTGTCTATAATTTCCTGGCAAACACTCTACGGGCACTGGGGGACAGCCGGACGCCGCTGTATTTTCTGATGAGCAGCGCCTTTCTCAATATCCTCGGGGATCTCCTCTTTGTGGTGGTCTTTCGGTGGGGCGTTATAGGAAGCGCGGCCGCCACCGTGCTCAGCGAGGCGCTCTGCTGTCTGCTCTGCGGGATCTACATCCGGTTTCGGGTGCCGATCCTGTGTCTTGGGAAGGATTGGCTGATCTTTGATCGGACATTGGTTCAAAAAACGGTGGGATATGGCAGCACGAGCGCTATGCAGCAGGTGTGCCTTCAGATGGGAAAGATTCTGATCCAGACGATGGTGAACCGCCAGGGAGTCAGTGTGATCGCCGCCTTTACGGCGGTGAACCGGGTGGATGATTTCGCCTATACGCCCCAGCAGAACATCGGCCACGCCATGACCACCTTTATCGCCCAGAATCAGGGGGCGGGTCACAGGGAGCGCATCCGCAGGGGCTTCCAGGCGGGGCTTGTCATGGAGCTGGCCTACTCGGTCTTTCTTCTGATCGCCATATACACGGCGGCTCCCTGGATCATGCGCCTTTTTGCGGAGAGCGGCGATGCCGGAGTGGTGGAGCTCGGGGTGGGATATCTGCACCGGATCGCCGTTATGTACCTTTTGCCGGGCGTGACCAACGGGGTACAGGGCTTCTTTCGCGGTATCGGCGACATGAAGGTGACGCTCTACAGCACCTTTATGAACATGCTGGGGAGGGTGCTGGCGGTATTTTTGGTTCTGTATGTGTTAAAGCTCGGCTTTTCGAGTCTTGCGTGGGCCAATATGGTGGGATGGATCTTTATGATGCTGTTTGAGATCCCGCTCTTAGTGCGGAGCATGAGGGGGATGTACCGTCAGACGGCTTCGTTCTCCAGCATACGGTAGCCGATGCCGATCTCTGTGAACACGTAGACCGGCTGCGCGGGATTCTGTTCGATTTTTCGCCGGATGTTGGCCATGTTCACTCGGAGGATCTGGTTGTTGCTGTCCGCGTAGGGCCCCCAGATGGTCCGGATCAGGTGGTGATAGGTCAATACCCGGCCGGAATTTTCCGCCAGCAGGGTCAGGAGCTGATATTCGATCTGGGTCAGATGGATCTCCGCGCCCGCCAGACGGATGCGGTGTTTCTCAAAATCGATCTCCAGATCCTTGGCCCGGTAGACTTTCCGCTGCATTTCCGGATGGCGGTGGCGCAGGGAGGTGCGGATCCGGGCGATCAGCTCCGCGTTGCCGAAGGGCTTTGTGAGATAGTCGTCCGCTCCCAGCTCCAGGGCGTTTACCTTTTCCTCCTCCCGGGTGCGGGCGGAGATCACAAGGATGGGGAGCCTGGAGGAATCGTGCCAGGAGCGGATCTGCCGGATCACCTCGCAGCCGTCCATGTCGGGAAGCCCCAGATCCAGGAGCAGGATATCGGGACAGAGGGAGGCGGTCAGGCCCAGCCCTTCCTTTCCGCTGAAGGCGGCAGTCACCTTGTACCCGCTGTTTTCCAGCGTGGTGGTTGTATAAGTACTGACATTCTTGTCATCTTCAATCAATAAGATGTGGATTGCTTTGTTCATATGGATTTGACCGGTATCGGTTTCCTTTCGTATCATATCTTTCTATCTCATTTTTCCCCTATTTTTCAGAGTGTGCGGATGGGTCCGCCGATCTGTCTTTGGGAAGGGTAAAGACAAACTCGGCGCCCTCTCCGTGATTGTCCGCGCTCAGGGTGCCGTGATGGGCCGCGATGATCGTCTTGCAGATGGACAGGCCGATGCCCATGCCCTTGTGGCTGTCCGGCGATCGGGAGAGCGGCCCCGTACCGCCGTCAAACAGGGTCTTAAGCCTGTCCGGGGGGATCCCCACCCCGTAATCGCGCACGGTAAAGATCACCGCGTGGGGAGTGTCGCGGACGATCAGGTCGATGGGGCGGGAGCTGTTGGAGTACGCTATGGCGTTGGAGAGCAGGTTGATCGTGACTTGTTCGATGAGAATGGCGTCCATGGGAACCAGCAGAAACTCGTCGGGGATCCTGGCCCGGATCTGTGCGTCAGGGTAACGCTTGGAAAGCTTTTGGAGGGCCTCGGCCACCACCTCCTCCACGGGCTCCTCCACCGTGCTGATGGAGAGATTCTTTCCCCGGATGCGGGTGACGGTGAGGAGGTTTTCCACCATGTTCAGCAGCCAGTTGGCATCCTCGTTGATGCCGGACAGGAGCCGGTGCTTTTCCGTATCGTTCAGAAGCGGGCCGCTTTCCAGAAGGAGAGAGCTGTTGCCGATGATGCCCGTCAGAGGGGTGCGGAGGTCGTGGGAGATCGCCCGCAGCAGGTTGGCCCGCATGTTTTCCTGGGCCCCTTCCAGAAGCTGTTCGTCCCGGTCGGCGATGGCCGCCTCCTGCGCGATCATGCGGGAGGACAAGTCAGCGATCAGCCCGGCCACGGCCGCCGTGGTCAGAAGGACAA
>CANPWJ010000172.1 GCA_947584035.1 uncultured Acetatifactor sp.
GGAACGCCATCAACATCGGCCTTCCCATCATCGAGTGCCCGGAGGCGTCCAAAGGGATCCAGGCGGGGGATGAGGTGGAGATTGACTTCGACTCCGGCGTGATCCGGGACCTGACCCGGGGAACCAGCTTCCAGGGCCAGGCGTTTCCTCCCTTCATGCAGAAGATCATCGCCGCGGAAGGGCTGATCAATTATATCAACAGCAAGTGACCGGAGCGGTCGCATACCGAAGCGGAAAGGCTCACAGACATCTGTGGGCTTTTCTGAGTGTCCGGACAATGGATACCGGTGCGCGGTGCGTCCGTGTGTGCCGGTCTGCGCGCCGGACAAGGGAGGAAGGAGAAAGTAGAAATGAGCGGCAATACCAAGGCAAAAAATTATGAGATCGATATGTGCAACGGCCCTCTGCTGGGGAAGATTCTGGTCTTTTATTTCCCGCTGATGCTCTCCGGTGTGCTCCAGCTTCTCTTTAACGCGGCGGACATCGTGGTGGTGGGGCAGTTCGCGGGCAGCTCCTCGCTGGCTGCGGTGGGCTCCACCAGCTCCCTCATCAACCTGTTAGTCAATCTCTTTATCGGCCTGTCCGTGGGGGCGAATGTGCTGGTGGCGCGGTTTTACGGGGGCGGCCAGAAGCGGGAGCTTTCCGAGATGGTGCACACGGCGATCCTGACCTCGCTTATCAGCGGCTGCGTCCTGATCGTGGTGGGGATCGGCATTGCCGGGCCGGCGCTTCGTCTAATGGACACGCCGGAGAACGTGATCGGACAGTCCATCCTGTACATGCGCATCTATTTTGTGGGGATGCCCTTTATGATGGCCTACAACTTCGGAAGCGCCGTACTGCGGGCCATCGGCGACACGAAGCGTCCGCTTTTCTTCCTGCTGGCCGCGGGAATCATCAATGTGGTGCTGAACCTGTTTTTTGTCCTGGGCTTCTCCATGGGCGTAGCGGGGGTGGCCCTGGCCACGGTGATCTCCCAGGCGGTGTCCGCCGGACTGGTGCTCTTATGCCTGATGCGGTCGGAAGGGGATTACCGCCTGGATCTGCACCAGCTGCGGATCGTGCCGGATAAGCTGTTCAAGATGATCCAGATCGGCGTTCCGGCAGGGCTTCAGGGCGCGCTGTTCTCCATTTCCAACGTGCTGATCCAGTCCTCCGTGAATTCCTTCGGCTCCATCGCCATGGCGGGGAACACGGCGGCTTCCAATATCGAGGGGTTTGTCTACACCGCCATGAATTCTTTCCATCAGGCGGCCATCAGCTTTGTGGGGCAGAATTACGGCGCCATGAAGTATAAGCGGATCGGGAGAATCGCGCTGATCTGTGAGCTGTCCGTCCTTGTGGTGGGGCTGGTAATGGGCAACGCGGCCTTTTTCTTCTCCGGGACGCTATTGAAGCTGTACGCCACGGAGGCGGAGGTCTTTGTCTATGGCGCTCTGCGCATGAGCATCATCTGTACCACCTACTGTCTGTGCGGCATGATGGACGTGATGGTCGGTGTGCTGCGGGGCATGGGCTATTCGGTCATGCCTATGATCGTGTCGCTTTTGGGCTCCTGCGCGTTCCGTATCGTCTGGATCTACACGGTGTTTCAGCACTATCGCTCCCTGCAGAGCCTGTACTATTCTTATCCCATCAGCTGGGGGCTTACCTTTGCCGTACATCTTCTCTGCTTTGCGGTCATCTACACCCGGCTGCTCCGAAAGAGCAGGGAGGCGAAGGGGAGACAGGAGGTGGCGGTATGATCGCGTTTGTCAGCGGAACCGTGGAGGAGATTGCCATGGACAACGTGGTGGTGGACGTGGGAGGCGTGGGATTTAATGTGAAGATCTCCGCCGGCACGGCGGGGAGGCTTCCCGGGATCGGGGAACCCGTCAAGCTGTACACGTACACCAGTGTGCGAGAGGACGCCTTCTGGCTGTACGGCTTTTTGTCCCGGGCGGATCTGGAGATCTTCAAAAAGCTGATCACCGTGAGCGGGATCGGCCCCAAGGGGGCGCTGGGACTTTTGTCTGTGATGGATGCGGACTCTCTGCGTTTTGCCATCCTGTCGGGGGACTTAAAGGCGCTTTCCCAGGCTCCCGGGATCGGGAAGCGGACGGCGGAGCGTCTGATCCTAGATTTGAAGGACAAGCTGTCCTACGACGATGGAATGATCGGGCGGGAGATCGCGGAAACGGCCTCCCCCAGCGCGCTGGCGGACACGCCGCAGAAGCAGGAGGCGGTGGCGGCGCTGGTGTCCCTGGGATACGGCCAGACCGAAAGTCTGCAGGCCGTGAACGCCGTGGAGCAGATAGAGACACTGGATTCCGGCGCCATTTTGAAGGCGGCCCTTAAGAAACTGTTTTAAGGATAAGATGTCTGAAGGAGGAAGATCATGCCCCCCAGAACCATAGAGACCCATATCACGGAGGAGGACGCGAAGCTGGAAGGCTCCCTGCGCCCTCAGCGATTGACTGACTATATCGGTCAATCCAAGATCAAGGAAAATCTGAAGGTCTATATCGAGGCGGCCAGGCAGCGTGGGGACGCGCTGGACCATGTGCTGTTTTACGGCCCTCCGGGCCTGGGCAAGACCACTCTGGCCGGGATCATCGCCAATGAGATGGGTGTCCATCTGAAGGTCACCAGCGGCCCTGCCATAGAGAAGCCGGGGGAGATGGCCGCTATTCTGAACAATCTGGAGGAGGGGGACCTTCTCTTTGTGGATGAGATCCACCGTCTGAACCGTCAGGTGGAGGAGGTGCTCTATCCCGCCATGGAGGATTACTGTATCGACATCCTGATCGGCAAGGGAAGCTCTGCCCGCTCTGTGCGTCTGGAGCTCCCCCGGTTTACGCTGGTGGGCGCCACCACCCGGGCCGGGCTGCTGACGGCGCCTCTGCGGGACCGTTTCGGCATGATCCATCATCTGGAATTTTATACGGTGGAGGAGCTGCAGCAGATCCTGATGCACTCCGCCCGGATCCTGCAGGTGGAGATCGATCCGGAGGGCGCCCGGGAGATGGCCCGCAGGAGCCGTGGCACCCCCCGGCTGGCCAACCGGATCCTGAAGCGTGTCCGGGATTTCGCCCAGGTGAAGTACGACGGGATCATCACGGAGGAGGTGGCGCACACGGCGCTGGACCTGATGGACGTGGACCGGATGGGGCTGGACCACATCGACCGCAACCTGCTTCTCACCATGATCCACAAATTTGAAGGGGGCCCGGTGGGGCTGGACACTCTGGCAGCGGCCATCGGGGAGGATTCCGGCACCATCGAGGACGTCTATGAGCCCTATCTGATCAAGAATGGGTTTTTGAACCGTACCCCGAGAGGGCGGATCGTGACGGACTATGCGTACCGGCATCTTGGGATCGCAAAACCGGGAGGCGAAAACGACAGATAATGCTTGCCCCCGGGCGCAATCTGATATATAATAAATATGGTAGTATCCTGAAAATGGAAGCAATAGATATTGTGTTTTGAACAAACGAGGTACGAGCATGTCATCCAAAACAGATACCGAAGTGATCATCAGCGGCAAGGTGTTCACCCTGAGCGGTTATGAGAGCGAGGAATACCTGCAGAAGGTAGCCTCCTATCTCAACAACAAGACGAACGAATACAGCAAGGTGGAGAGCTTTAAACGGCAGCCCTTGGATACCCAGAGCGTGCTCCTGCAGCTCAATATCGCGGACGATTATTTCAAGGCCAAGAACCAGATCTCTCTTCTGGAGGAGGAGCTTCAGGCGAAGGAAAAGGAGCTCTACGATCTGAAGCACGAGCTGATCTCGGCGCAGATCAAGCTGGAGACCTCGGAAAAAGAGGCCCGGGACCTGAAGCAGGAGGCCAGCGACAATGCCAAGAAAATAGTGCGCTTAGAGGCAGAGTTAAAGGGGAAATAAGAGCAGGCTGTCCGTTTCGGGCAGCTTTTTCATCTTATGGGATTCGCGAACCGGGAGAGTGCTATGGGACAGAATGTTTCCGTGGAGCTTTTGGCTCCTGCGGGCAGCCGGGAGGGACTGTACGGGGCCATCCACGCGGGCGCTGACGCGGTCTACCTGGGAGGCAGCCGTTTTGGGGCCCGGGCCTACGCCGACAATTTTACAACCGAGGAGCTGACGGAGGGAATCCGCTATGCCCATCTGTGGGGGCGGAAGATCTATCTGACCGTCAACACCCTGGTGAAGGAAAAGGAATTTTCGGACCTGTATGCGTTCCTGCTTCCCATCTATGAGGCGGGGCTGGACGGCGTCATTGTACAGGATATGGGGGTGCTCGTCTTTATCCGGGAGCATTTCCCGGGGCTGGAGCTCCATGCCAGCACGCAGATGACCCTGACCGGACCCTACGGTGCGGCGTTTTTGAAGGAGATGGGCGTCTGCCGGATCGTCCCGGCCAGAGAGCTGAGCCTTGCGGAGATTCGGCAGATCCGCCAGACCACAGGCCTTTCGGTGGAAACCTTTATCCATGGCGCCATGTGCTACTGCTATTCCGGACAGTGCCTTTTCAGCAGCCTCGTGGGAGGCCGCAGCGGCAACCGGGGCCGCTGTGCCCAGCCCTGCCGTCTGCCTTACCGGGTGGAGAGCGGGAAGGGAAAGGAAAGAAGGGTCACCGGTGAGTGTTATCCGCTGAGCCTGAAGGATCTGTGTACCATAGAGATGCTGCCCCAGCTGATCGAAGCCGGGATCGGTTCCTTTAAGATCGAAGGCCGGATGAAAAAGCCCGAGTACGCGGCGGGGGTGACGGCCATCTACCGGAAGTATATCGACCGCTGTTACGCGGACGCGGCGGGAAACGGCGGGGGCGGACGGATCCTGGAGATCGATGCGGCCGACCGGGAGGCGCTTTCCCGTCTCTATATCCGCAGCGAGCGGCAGGAGGGGTATTACCACAGGCACAACGGCCGGGAAATGGTGAGTCTGCGGGATCCCTCCTACTGTGGAAGCGACGAAGAGCTGCTATCCCGGATCCGCCGGGAATATCTGGAGCGGAAGCCCCGCATTCCGGTCGCCCTGAAAGCCCGTTTTGAGACGGGCCAGGAAGCCCTGGTCTCCCTCTCTCAGGGGGAGCTTTCGGTAACGGTAAAGGGGGCGTGCGTGCCGGCCGCGGATCGGCGTCCGGTTACCGCCCAGGAGCTGGAGCGGCAGTTAAAGAAGCTGGGAGACACCTGCTTCACGGCGGTGGAGACGGATATCCGGGCGGGGAAAGATGCCTTTTACCCGCTGGGCGTGGTCAATGAACTGCGCCGGGAGGCGGTGCGGAGGCTGGAGGAGGAGATGATCCGCCGGAACGGCCTGGCCGTCCGCCGGCAGGATGCCGTTTCGCCCGTCCTGCCGGAAACG
>CANPWJ010000173.1 GCA_947584035.1 uncultured Acetatifactor sp.
AGATGTGGGACATGATGTCATGTATATACCGCAGAAGCTCGTTGATATTGTCCGCCATGACCTCCATCTCGTCGCCCGTGCGGATCTGTATGCTCTGCGTCAGGTCGCCCTCGCTGTGCACCAGGTCATAGAGCTTCCCATTGACAATGCGGATACTCTTCGTAGTGGACAGGATCACCAGATTCAGTACGAGAAGCGCAAGCAGAAGGCCCGCCCCGCCGATCTCCAGGATCCGGTTCCTGGTCCCCGCCAGGCGCGCCGCGATCCCGGAGGCGTCGTAGTCGCTCCCCAGCACCGCCACCACTTCCCCGGCGCTGTCCCGGACCGGAAGGTACACGCTCAAGAGCACGCCGTCCTCGGTGTAGTCCAGATAATCCTGCGCGTAAGTGTCACCCGAAAACACCCCGGCGAGCTCAGCGTAGGAGGTCTCAAACTCCGCCCCGATGACCTGGGCGTTTTCGCTCTCATCCGTATCGATCCCGTAGTATACGCCGCTCCCGTCCGTGGTCAGCGTATACAGATACGCCACCCCGCACTCCTCCTTCATATGGCGCAGGGCCTCCAGCATCGTCTGGTACCCCTCCGTGGACTCGTCCCCGGGCTGCAGCCCCTTCAGGGCATCCCCGTCGAGGCTTCCCACCGCCAGGCGCGCCGCCGCCTCCGCCTGTTCCATCCCCATCCCGATCAGGTCATCCTTCATCCGCAGATAGAAATTCATTCCCAGCAGCAGCACCAGCAGCACGGTGACGGTGCCGGATACCAGCAAGATCTTCAACCGAATACTTAATCCTCTCGTTTTCTTCATAACCGCGTCCCTTCCCGGCTTTTCTCCGTATATTCCGCCCGTCCGCATCCCCCCTGTAAGCCCGGCGGAAACCAGTATATGCCTATACCAATAAAATAGCACTTTTTAAATGGTTTTGCAACTATTTTTGTCCGGAGAGCGGCCGGTCCGACTCTATCCCGTGGTCCTCCCCTATCACGATCAGGCGATCCGCCAGCTTTTCCGCCAGCGCCTCGTCATGGGTGGCCACCAGCAGCGTCTTTCCCGCCTCCTGAAACCGCGGCAGAAACGCAAGCATCCACTCCCGGGTGCCGCGGTCCAGTCCCGCCAGCGGTTCGTCCAGCACGAGCACCTCCGGGTTCATGGAGAGGACACAGGCGATCGCCGTCCGCTTCTTTTCCCCGCCGCTCAGCTGATAGGGCGCTCTCTCCCGCAGCTCCTCCAGCCGAAGGAGCCGCAGTACATCCTCCACCCGATCGGACACCTCCTCCTCGGAAAGCCCCATCTGACGGGGCGCAAAGGCGATCTCCTCCCACACGCTCCCGCAAAAAAGCTGCACATCCGGATTCTGGAACACCAGTCCGATCCGCTGGTGGAACCACTTGGAAAAGCGGGCGTCCTTCAGCGCCCTCTCCGTAATCTCCCTTCCCTGGAAGAAATAATGCCCCTCCTCTGGAAAGAGAAGGCCGTTCAGCAGCTTAAACAGCGTGGTTTTCCCGCAGCCGTTGTCCCCCATGAACGCCACGCATCCGCCCCGGCGGACCGAGAGCGTCACATGGCGCAGGGCTGCCCGCCCGTCGTAGGCAAAGCACACGTCCTGAAGCTCTATCACGTTCTCCGCATCCCGCGTCATCCCATTCCTCCTTCCCATATGCAAAGCTTTCTTCTCGATCTACGGGCTTTCGGCAAGACCACTCCGTATCGTTCACAGGCCCTCCGGTTATGATACCCCAACCATATTTCCGATAGCTTCCTCAACAGCTGCGTTTAATGTTTTCCCATGCTCTATTGCATACACCGCAATATTCCGATGAAGTTCAGGACTGATCCGCACATTAAATGTACCCTTATATGGCTGCTCCGGTTCCACCTTGCGCTTCCTGCAATCCTCCAGATATTCATCAATCACATTTTGAAAATCGCGTTCCAATTCCTTGACAGAATCCCCCTCATAAGATAATAAAGATTTGATTCCAACAACCTTTCCAAAAAGGCAATCATCTTCCCTGGAATATTCCACTGTTCCGTTATAATTTTTATAGGATAAAAGATTACTCATAATAAATCATCCTTTCTTAATTTCTCTATAATTTGATCCAATATATAACTTTTTAACACTCCGTTTGGATAACACCAGATCCCGTTCCGCCTTGTTTTAGTTCATATCCAAAATAGGACAGCAAAGACTTCATATCTTTCTTGCTCATAGTATTCTCCCTTTTACACAGTATAACACAGCCAAACACTGTTTGCAACTAAAAATAGTTGCAAACATACTGCCGAATTGCCACCTTTATGCTCCTTCCAAAAAGACAAACCATGCCGCCGCGGCCAGCACCGCCGCCAGGTACGGCGCATCCCGCCTCACGGAAAAGGGACGGCGGGGCCTTCGGTAGGTCCCGTCATATCCGCGGCACACCATGGCCCCGTACATCTCTTCTCCCAGCTCCCGGGACTTTAGGAAGGCGACTCCCGCCACCCCCGCGAGAGAATGGGCTTTCCGGTCGTTTTTCCCCACGGAGCGGAGGGTCAGCGCCTCCAGCATGTGCAGACAGATCTCCCCCAGAAGCGCGATATATTTCAGGGTGATATCCAGGATCAGCAGAAACAGATCCGGCACATGAAAGCGGCCAAGCCCCTCCGTAATACGGTTCCAGGGTGTGGTGACGGACAAGAGCCGGATCAGCCCCACCGAGAGAAAGACCTTCCCGGGTAGCTCCCACACCGCCCGGGTAGCTCCCCAAAAAGCAGCCGGAGCCGTCAGGCACAGGGAGAAAAGCGCCGCAAACGCCGCCGTTTTAAAACAGCCCGCCAGCGCCCTGCCCGGAAGAAAGCAGAGCCGCACGAGAAATGCCGCCAACAGCGTAAGAAAAAACAGGCGGTTTCGGGAACAGGCCGCCAGAAGGATCAGCGAAAGGGTGCAGAGGATCCTGGCGGGAGCCGTGCCGTCCGCCCCCGCCCCTTCCCGGCAGCCCGTACCGCCCCGAAGCCCCGCCAGCAACCCCGCAAACCGCAACGTGCTTCTGGCCAGAAAACCGTCCCTTCCTCCCGCCGGCGCATATTGTTCCGTTTCACACATCCACTCTGGCAGAGATCCGTTCTCCTTCATCGCACATCCCATCCTTCACCCGGCATAATCGGTCTTTTCCTTCATGGCCCCAGCCGCCAGCCGAAACAGGATCACCGCCAGCGCCGCGCCGATCACGGCGGACAGCAGATACCCCAGAAGCTCCGGCAGCCCCGCCACCGAATAATCGGGGAGAAGCGCCTTTAGGGAAAAACCGCTCTCCATCCCCGCCGGGGTATACCCCAGGGGCACACCTCCCGCCGCCGTGGCCGCGATCTCGTCGGCGCCCCATTCTCCCCAAGCTGTCCCCTCCGCCAGAAGCCCCAGCGGGACCAGACAGATCAGGCCCGCCAGGAGCCAGTACACCGGCCTTCTCCTGACCGGCTCCCCCGGCCGCAGGCTCCCCGGGGACACCTTCGATACAAAGGAATACACCGCCACGGTAAACACCAGCTCCGCCAGCCCAAAGAGGGTCAGGTGCCCCGCCATCATGGCGGGAACCGCCACCTCCAGGCCATAGGGACAATACAGTGCCTGGCCGGAGGCATCCTGGAACAGGTACGGCTGCACGCCAAACTCAAGGGCGGCGCAAAAGGCCGCGGCGTTGATCCCCGCATAGGCGCCCAGGGCCGCCCCTATGGTTTTCCCCTTTTCCCCGTGCAGGAACCTGCTGACCAGGCGGCAGACGCCGTATCCCACATAGGGCAGCACAAAGGCGATGTTAAAGCAGTTCGCCCCGAAGGAGAGGATCCCGCCGTCCCCGAAAAGAAGCGCCTGGATCAAAAGCGCCACGGTGACCGCCAGGCACGCCGCGTCCGGCCCCAGCAGCAGGGCGATCAGCGTACCGCCCACCGCGTGTCCGGTCGTGCCTCCGGGAAGCGGGATATTGAACATCATGCTGACAAAGGAAAAGGCCGCTCCCACCCCCAGGAGGGGCATCCTTTCCCTGGGTATTTCCGCCTTCACTTTTCGGGCCGCGTGTACCCAGGCAGGTACTACCGCCGCCGTCATCACCGCACAGGTCTGCGGGCTCAGATAATTTTCCGGTATGTGCATCACGAGACCTCCCGTCGTCTTTTTTCTGTCCTGATGATACCATCCGGGCGGAGGACCCGCAAGCCTACCGGGGGGATATTTCCGCATCTTTCCCGCATCCTTTCTGAACGTATTCTTAAAGTTGCGTCACATTTACGTAATATTTATCCGTTTGAGGGGAGTTGTGATATAATGATTCTGCTGACGCAGAATCAAAGCCGGTTCCACCGGCTTATCACCGCTTGCGCGGTGCATTATACCCGGCAATCCGGCGCTTCCCGGGCTGCGCTTGTAGTATAATGACCTTATTCGGGGCAGACGGCGGCCGAATGGCCATCTATACCGTAAATGCGAAGCATTTATGGTATAATGATTCTGCCATCTCCTGAACAAAAGAGGAACCATCATGTGGAAATTATTTCTGTTTTTAACGGGCACGTCCCTTTATATGGAAACGGTCTATCACCTGAGCTGTTTCGGAACGGCTCCCGCCCGGCTGCTTCTCCCCGCGCTTCTGTGGCTGTTTTTGGCATCGGCCCAGACGCTCTTATGTGGTTTTCTGCGGAAGCGGCCAAACAAGGTCATCTTCTGGGGGCTGTTGTCTTTGGAATATCTATTGTTCGCGATCCAGACTGTCTACAGCCGGCTGTTCAAACGGCCGCTTCTTCTGAACGTAGCCGCAGGAGCCGGGGCGGAAGCGGTCACAACCTACTGGAGGGAGGCTCTCACCGCTATTTTACAGTGCGGCGGTTATCTCCTGCTCCTCGCCGCGCCGCTTCTCTGCGCCGGCGTGCTGCTGCGGAAAAAGGCGCTGTCCCTCCGAAGCCACACCTTTCCCGAACGGATCCAGAATCTTGCCTTTTTCGGCGGTGCGCTCTCCCTGTGGATCTCCCTGCTGGTGATCGGTTATCAACGGGAATCGGAGTACTTTGAGATGTACGGTTCTTTCTACGACCCGGAGGGCGTCTACCGGGAGTACGGCGTCCTCTCCTCCGCTCTCCGGGATCTGGCGGGAGATGCCTTTCCACAGGCGGATGAACCGCTGGAGCTCTGGGCGGAAGCCTTCTCTCAGACGGATCTGCAGACCCCGGGGCCGTCCGTCTCCGATCCGGACGCGCGTCCTCTGAAGCCCTCCTCCGAAGCCGGAGAGCCGGGAGCAGACGAGCCCGCATCCCCGGAGGAGCAGGAGCCTCTGCCGGATACGTCCCCGCAGACC
>CANPWJ010000174.1 GCA_947584035.1 uncultured Acetatifactor sp.
CGGCAAAGTCGTCCTCATAGACAAAATCACTGCCGGTGTTGTAGGGCGGGTCAATGTAGATCATCTTGATCTTGCCCAGGTAGGTCTCCTGGAGCAGCTTGAGCACCTCCAGGTTGTCCCCCTCGATGTAGAGATTCTCCGAATCGACCCCGCCGGGGGCGCCGTCCCCCGGATTGGCCCGGTGACAGCGCCGGAAACGCCTCCCCTGCTCCAGATCCTTTCTCCTTCCGTAGGTTCGGGCGAAAATCTCCTCGATCTCCTCCTGGGTGATCAGGCGCTCCGCTCCCAGGCGGCTCTCCTCCCGCTTCTCCCGGTCCCTTGCCGCGGCACAGAAGGCCGCCTCCCCATAGGGATCCTGCCCGAAGGCGTCCTCCCCTTCCCCGGAGAGCCCCTGCAGACGGATCCGGCTCTCCACATGCGCATACTCCGCCACCTGGTACCAGTCTACATAGAACCCGGCGCCGTGGGCGCAGAACACAGAGCCGCAGGGGTGGTCCGCGTCCCGGTCCGGATCGTATCCGCACTGGGAAATGACCTCCTCCGCGTTGTGGCAGGGCTCGTATCCCTTCAGCGCACAGGAGAGTCTGCCCCTCCCCTTCGTGTAGGCGCTCAACTCTCTCTGGTACTCCCGCATGGATGCCGCCGGAGCGCTCCCGGTCAGGCGGCTGACGTCCCCCTCGGTCAGCGGCGGCTCAAAGGCCCCCGCCATCCTTCGGATATCCGCCATGGCCCGCCCCACACATTCCGTCGGCACCTCCATCGTAAAGGCATAGACCGGCTCCAGCAGGATACTCTGGCCCCGGCGCAGCCCGTTCCGCACCGCCCGGCAGGCCGCCTGGCGGAAATCGCCTCCCTCCGTGTGCTTCAGATGCGCTTTTCCGGCCACCAGCAGGATCCGCATATCCGTGATCTCCGACCCGGTCAGGACCCCCGCATGGACCGTCTCCTCCAGACTCGTCAGGATCAGGCGCTGCCAGCTTCGATCCAGCATGTCCTCGCCGCACAGGGAGGCCACCTGCAGTCCGCTCCCCCGCTCTCCGGGCTCCAGGAGCAGATGCACCTCCGCATAGTGGCGGAGCGGTTCAAAATGTCCGATCCCCTCCACCGGGGCGGTGATCGTCTCCTTGTAGACCACTCTCCCGGCTCCAAAGGAGATCTCCAGCCCGAAACGCTCCTGCAGCAGACGCTTCAGAATCTCCGTCTGCACCTCCCCCATGACCTGGATCTGGATCTCCCGGAGCTCCTCCCGCCAGACTACATGCAGCTCCGGCTCCTCCTCTTCCACCTGCCGGAGCCAGGCCAGCGCCTGTACCGGATCGGCTCCCTCCGGCAGGATCAGCTGATAGACCAGCACCGGCTCCAGCACGGGAAGGCCGTTCTCCTCCTCTGCGCCGAGCCCCTGGCCGGCAAAGGTGAGGCCAAGCCCCAGGACCGCGCAGATCCCCCCGGCGGGCACCCGGTCCACCGTCCGATAGCGGGAACCGCTGTACACGCGCAGCTGGTCCGCCTTCTCCTCCCAGACCTCCTCCCCGTCCGCGCTCTTTTGATTGCTCACCGTCTGTTTGGTCTGCAGACAGCCGCCGGTGACCTTCAGGTACGTGAGCCGCTTGCCCGTCTCATCCCGGGCAATCTTAAAGACCCGGGCTCCAAATTCCGACCCGTAGGACGGGATCGGCGCAAAGCGGCAGAGGCCGTCCAGAAGCTCCTCCACGCCCCACAGCTTCAGAGCCGAGCCGAAATAGCAGGGAAAGATCTGCCGATCCGCCACCGCCCGCCGGATGCTCTCCGCCGAGAGCCCTCCTGTCTCCAGGTACTCCTCCATCAGCTCCTCCCGGCTCAGAGCGATGTTTTCTGTCAGCGTCTCGTCCAGCTGTGCGGCAAACTCCACACAGCGCTCATCCAGCCGCGTCTGCAGCTCTTTCAGAAGCCCTTCCCGGTCCGTCCCCTCCTGATCCATCTTGTTCACGAACAGGAAGGTGGGAATCGCATAGCGCTTCAACAGCCTCCACAGCGTCTCGGAATGTCCCCGGACGCCGTCCGCCCCGCTGATCACCAGAACGGCCGCGTCCAGCACCTGGAGCGTCCGCTCCGTCTCCGCGCAGAAATCCACATGGCCCGGTGTGTCTAAGAGTGTGATCTCCCGGTCCTTCCAGACCAGCTCCGCCTGTTTGGAAAAGATCGTGATCCCCCGCTCCCGCTCCAGAGAAAAATGATCCAGAAACGCGTCGCCGTGATCCACCCGTCCCAGCGAGCGGAGCACGCCGCAGGTATAGAGGAGCCCCTCCGCCAGCGTCGTCTTTCCGGCGTCTACATGGGCCAATATTCCGATCACCAGTCTGTCACCGGACTGCATGGGTACCACCTCCTTCCATCCTTTTTCTCCTTGACAGCGCCCTCCCGGCGTATTATAGTAGGGGATGTAACAAACCATACCATACATATCATACTGCTAGGGGAGCCCATCGCTGAGAGTGAGGCCAAAGCCTCTGACCCTCATCACTTGAACCGGTCAATACCGGCGTAAGGAAGCAGACATATTCCGGAAGCAGACTTCTGTCTGCAGAGGCCGCTTTTCTGTCCTGCCGGAAATACGATGTCGTTCCTCCTTCAGCAGAAAAAAGGAGGTTTTTTTATGCTTTTTAACATCGCAGAGGACGGGGCCACCTACATCCCCACCCTCCTGGGCAAGCTCCTTCTGGCGCTTCTGATCATCGCGCTCCTTGCGGGAGCCATGTACTTCGCCCGGAAACACAGCCGCAGGCTGACGGTAAAGCAGCTCGCCTTCTGTGCCGTGTCCATCGCTCTGGGCACCGTCCTGTCCAACATCAAGCTGTTTGAATTTCCCACCGGAGGCTCCATCACGCTCCTGTCCATGCTCATCATCTGTCTGCCGGGCTACTGGTTCGGTCTGGGGGCCGGGCTGCTGACCGGCTTTGCCTACGGCATCCTGCAGCTGATCCTGGATCCCTATGTCCTCTATCCGGCGCAGCTGATCGTGGACTATCTCCTGGCCTTCGGCGCCCTGGGGCTGTCCGGCCTGTTCTGCAGGTCCCGGTACGGCCTGATCAAGGGCTACCTGGCCGCCGTCGCCGGGAGATGGGTGTTCGCGGTGCTCTCCGGCTGGCTCTTTTTCGGCGCCTACGCCTGGGAGGGCTGGGATCCCCTGCCCTACTCCCTAGCCTACAACGCCATCTATATTTTCGCGGAGGCTGCGATCACCGTCATCCTTCTCCTGCTGCCCCCGGTCAAGAACGCCATGGACCGCATCAAGAGGCTTGCGGTGGAATAGCCTGACAGGTTCCCAGATGAAACGAGTACAGCAGCTTCTCCCGCACGGGAAGCTGCTGTATTTTTGTCAGCGCCTCCCCGTAATAGTCCAGCTGCACCGCGTAGCGGTTCCACAGCTCCTCCATGGAGCGGATCACGTCCGTCTTGTAATCCAGAAGCACCAGCTCCCCCTTCTCCACAAAAAACACATCGATGATCCCCTGGATCAGCACCGTTTCCTCCGAGGGGAAATCCCGGGAGAGGCGGTCCGCCTCCACGCCCAGCACAAACGGCTGCTCCCGGTAGAGTCTGCCGCTTCTCTGGGCCGCCCACATGCGGTAGGCGATCTCCTGCTCCAGAAAGCCGATCAGCTTCTGTTCCCGCAGCGCGCCCAGATACTCCTCCGAGAGCCGCAGGGCCTTCCGCTCTCCCTCCAGGAAGGCGCGGAGCGACGCTGCCAGCCTTGTCCGGTCCAGCCCCTCCCGGTAGCTCCCATAGGTTTCCGGGAAGATGGAAAACTGTTCTCCCAAAACCGCCTCAAAGTCCAGAAGCTCCATGGCGCGGTGATAGGCGCTGCCCCGGACGGTGCCGCCCATCGCTTCCCCGTCCCTGCGGAAGGCGGGAATATAGGGCACGACCTCCTGTTCCTCAAAAGCGTGATACGCCGCCTCGTCCCGCTCCGCCATGGCGGCAATCTTCAGTTCGGACACGGTGGTCTTGGTGTAGAGCTTTTCCAGAGCGCGGTGCGGGTACTCATAGGTGAAACGCTCCCAGAGGAGCGCCAGCGCCTCCTCGTCCACGGCGATCTCTCCCTGCCCCGGCCCGGCGCTTCCCGCCTGTTCCAGGCGGCTCCTCCTGCCATACAGATGGATCTGCTCGGAAAGCGCCCGCCCTGCCAGCTCCTCTTCGGAGACCACCCGGACCTCCACCGGCGTCTGCCGGATCACCGGGAGCAGGAAGTCCAGATAACACCCGGCGCTCATAAAGGCAAGGTAATCCAGCTGCCCGGCCTCCTGCTCCTTTTGCAGCTCCCACTTTTCCCGCGCCTTCTCCAGGGATGCCGTCAGGATCAGCTTCTCCCGGGCGCGGGTCAGCGCTACATAGAGCACCCGAAGCTCTTCCGCCAGGCCATCCTCCCGCAGCTTCCGCGAGAGCACGGCGCGGCGCAGGGTCCTGCTGCGGATCCTCCGGTCCGGTTCCACATAGTCGCAGGCGATCCCCAGATCCATGTCCACGATCAGCGAACGGTTGGCGTCCTGCATGTTAAAACGCTTGGAAAGCCCCGCCACGATGGCCACCGGAAATTCCAGCCCCTTGCTCTTATGAATACTCATAATGCGGACCACATCGGCATGTTCATCCAGCGAATCCGCCTCGCCGTAATCCACGTCATACTTCTCCAGCTGTTCCATGTACCGGATAAAGTGGAACAGGCCGAAGTAGCTGGTTTTCTCAAAATCGGACGCCTTGGTAAAAAGCATCTCCACATTGGCGCGCCGCTTGCCGCCCGCCGGAAGCGCCGTCACATAATCCAGGTAGCAGTAGTCGTCCACGATCTGCTGCAGCAGGTCCCGGATGGGCAGATAGACCGTCGCATCCCGATAGGCGAGGACACGGTCCAAAAACGCGCGGGCCTTTTGAGACAGCCCTTCCGGAACCTCTGCTTCCTCCGTTTCCCCCGCCTCCTCTGTCTGCTCTGTCTCCTCCGTCTGCTCTCCCCGGGCGCAGCGGCACAGGGCCTGATAGAGGGAAACCTCCTTTTGAAGACTTCGGATCCGGGCGATCTCCTCGTCCGAAAACCCTCCAAAAACGGATTTCAGGGTCCCAAACAGAGGGATGTCCTGCAGCGGATTGTCCAGGACTCTCAGAAACTGCAGGAGCTCCTGCACCTCGGGGGCCGCGAAATACCCCGTCTTGGAGGTGATGTACACGGGGATCCCCTCCTCCTCCAGCACCTGCTTAAACGTCTCGTCCCAGCCGCTGGTGGTGCGCAGCAGGATGACGATATCGCTGTACCGGACGGGGCGCAAAAGC
>CANPWJ010000175.1 GCA_947584035.1 uncultured Acetatifactor sp.
GGAAGGACCCAGGAGATGCTGTATTTCCTGCGCAGGATCAAGGTGGAGCGCCTGGTGAAGGGGCATGAGAGCTTTCCCGTGTACGTGGACAGTCCGCTGGCCGTGGAGGCTACCGGGATCTTTCAGGAGAACCGGATGGAGTGTTACGACGAGGAGGCTATGGAGCTGGTGCGGGAGGGAATCAACCCGATCGCGTTCGCCGGACTGAAGCTGACCATTACCAGCGACGAATCCCGGGAGATCAATTTTAACGAGACCCCCAAGGTCATCATTTCCGCCTCCGGCATGTGTGAGGCCGGGCGGATCCGGCACCATTTGAAGCATAACCTCTGGCGGCCGGAGTGCACGATCCTCTTTGTGGGCTATCAGGCGATGGGAACGCTGGGAAGAAGTATCGTGGAGGGGGCACAGGAGGTGCGGCTCTTCGGAGAGCCCATCCAGGTGCGGGCCCAGATCCGGCAGATCGCGGGGCTGAGCGGACATGCGGACAAGGACGGCCTGATCCGCTGGATATCCGCGTTTCAGGAGAAGCCCAAAAAGGTGTTTGTGGTGCACGGGGAGGACAGCGTGTGTACCGCGTTTGCGGAATGTCTGAAGGTGGAGTACGGACAGAGGGCATACGCGCCTTACAGCGGCACGGAGTTTGACCTGTTGAGCAATCAGTTCACCTACGAGGCGGAACCGGTGCCTGTCCGGAAAAAGACACGGCCCGCCAGCGGCGTCTATGCCCGTTTGGTGGCGGCCGGACAGCGGCTGGTGGCGATCATCACAAGGAGCGACAGCATGGCCCACAAGGATATGGCGCGGTTTGCGGATCAGATCCTCTCTCTGTGCGACAAGTGGGAAGCATAAAGAGGATCCTACACGGGAAGGAGAGCTTAATGGCATGAGTCTGGCGGACATCACATTTATCAATATGTGCAGGGATATCCTGGAGAACGGGACGAGCACGGAGGGGGAGAAGGTGCGCCCTCACTGGCCGGACGGGACTCCGGCGTACACGGTCAAGAAATTCGGCGTGGTGAACCGCTACGACCTTTCCAAAGAATTTCCGATCCTGACACTCCGGCGGACAGCGCTCAAGTCGGCCACGGACGAGATCCTCTGGATCTGGCAGAAAAAGTCCAATAACATCCACGACCTGCACAGCCATATCTGGGACGAGTGGGCGGATGCGGACGGTTCCATCGGAAAGGCATACGGCTATCAGCTGGGGGTGAAGCACCAGTATAAGGAGGGGATGATGGATCAGGTGGACCGGGTGATCTATGATCTGAAGAACAACCCCTTCAGCCGCAGGATCCTGACGAATCTCTACGTACATCAGGATCTCCACGAGATGAATCTCTACCCCTGCGCCTATAGTGTGACCTTCAATGTGACCCAGAAGAAGGGCGAGGAAAGGCTGACGCTGAACGCCGTTTTAAATCAGCGCTCCCAGGATGTGCTTGCGGCGAACAACTGGAATGTGGTGCAGTACGCGGTGCTTCTGCACATGCTGGCGCAGGTCTGCGGCATGAATGTGGGGGAGCTGGTGCACGTGATCGCGGACGCCCACATCTATGATCGTCACATTCCCATTGTGCGGGAGCTGATCGCCAGAGAGCCAAAGCCCGCCCCTGATTTCTGGCTGAATCCCGAGGTGCGAGATTTCTATCAGTTTACCCGGAATGACGTGCGGGTGGACAACTACGAGACGGGAGAACAGATCACGGATATCCCCATAGCGATCTGAATTTGCAGAATTGGAATCGGAATTTAAATTTGAATTGAAATCGGAATTTGAATCGGAATCTGGATTTGAATTGGAAGCTGGATTTGAATTGGAAGCTGGATTTTATGGGATGCCCGATGCGGCGAAGAGAAGGCTGTGGAGATGAATCTGCGGGTATAAAGCAGTGATGGGAATCTGCGGAGATAAAGCGGCGAAGGGAGAGTTACGGGATATCCCAAGAATGGAGAAGCATGAATATCATTGTGGCGGCAGACGAAAACTGGGCGATCGGCAACCGGGGAGAACTCCTGATCCGTATTCCCAACGACCGGAAACAGCTGCAGCGCGAGACGGCTGGGAAGGTGGTGGTCATGGGCAGAAAGACGTTGGATCTGCTCTTTCAGGGGATTCCCCCGCAGACCTGCACCAGCATGGTCCTGTCCAGGAACCCCTCCTGCCATGTGAAGGGCGCCCAGGTCGTACATTCCCTGGAGGAGCTCTTGCAGGAGACAAAAAAATATCGGGATGAGGATGTGTATGTGATCGGCGGGGAGAGCGTCTACAGGCAGCTGCTCCCCTATTGTAATGTGGCGCATGTCACCAGGATCGATCACGCTTACGCGGCGGACCTGCGTTTCCCCGATCTGGATGCGGATTCGGAGTGGGAGATCACGGCGGACAGCGAGGAGCAGACCTATTTTGATATCCCCTATCAGTTTGTGAAATATGAGAGAAGATGAGCATAGGAAAAAACGTCTGGGCTGTCTTTTTTTCGCGGGTCTGCTGGGAGGCTGCCTGATGGCGGGATGCGCCGCAGGGAGCCTGGAGCCGCCGGCTGGGAGCACGCTGGACGCGGGCTTCCCGGGAGAGGAAGTTTCCAGGCTTGATGAGGACGGCGGGGTGTTCTGCGATGTGGCTCTTGCCCTTGCCCTGGAGGATCGGGTCGTGCCGCTTTTTCTGGAGGAGATGAGGGATGTGCGGGAAAACGGTGTTGCCTGGGAGTATCCCTATTTCCGCTTCCGCGTGCGCTGCGACGGGGAGGGAGGCTTTGAGGCCGCCGCGCTCACCCTGGCGGAGTAAAGGCTGTCCGTCCATCCGCAGAAGCGGCACAGAGATATTGACTTTTGGCGGGAAAAGTACGATAATGGGAGAAGAAAATTCAGGAAAGAAGGAATGACCAATGGAAAAGAAAAATATCGACTGGGGTAATCTGGGTTTTAGCTATCTGCAGACGGATTACAGCTATGTGTCCAACTACAGGGACGGCGCATGGGACGAGGGCGGACTTACCGAGGATCACACGGTCACCCTGAACGAGTGCGCGGGCGTGTTGCAGTATGCGCAGACCGTGTTTGAAGGTCTGAAGGCTTACACCACGGATGACGGGCACATTGTGACCTTCCGCCCTGATTTGAACGATGAGAGACTGGCGGCCTCCGCGGCGAGACTGGAGATCCCGGTTCTGCCCAAGGGCCGTTTCCTGGAGGCGGTGACCAAGGTCGTGGCAGCCAATGCGGCGTATGTGCCGCCCTACGGCAGCGGAGCGACTCTGTACGTCCGCCCCTATATCTTTGGCTCCAACGCGGTGATCGGCGTAAAGCCGGCGGATGAGTACCAGTTCCGTATTCTCTGCACGCCGGTAGGCCCTTACTTTAAGGGCGGCGCGAAGCCCATCACCATCCGTGTCAGCGACTTTGACCGCGCGGCTCCCCATGGAACCGGCAACATCAAGGCGGGCTTAAACTATGCCATGAGTCTGCACGCGATCGTGACCGCGCACAGGGAAGGGTATGACGAGAATCTGTATCTGGATCCCGGTACCCGGACGAAGGTGGAGGAGACCGGCGGCGCCAACTTCCTCTTTATCACGAAGGACAATAAGGTGGTGACTCCCAAGTCCGACAGCATCCTGCCCTCCATCACCCGCCGTTCTCTGATGCACGTGGCGCAGGAGTACCTGGGGCTGCAGGTGGAGCAGAGAGAAGTGTATCTGGACGAGGTGAAGGACTTCGCGGAGTGCGGCCTCTGCGGTACCGCGGCGGTGATCTCCCCGGTGGGCAAGATCGTGGATCACGGCAGGGAGATCTGTTTTCCCAGCGGCATGGACGAGATGGGGCCTGTCACCAAGAAGCTCTACGACACGCTGACCGGCATCCAGATGGGGCGGATCGAGGCACCCGAGGGCTGGATCCATGTGATCGCATAATACGGATATTCTTTCGGCAGGAACCGTGACAGGATACCTCCGGAGCAGACAGAGCCACTGAGAAGTTCTGCTGCTTTGGAGGTATTTTTTTGTCAGGATAGCGGGGGAGGCGTAAAATGAGCGTAAAAAGAAAAATGAACGTAAAAAAAGAAAAAACAGCTTGTAAAAGAAAGCAAAGTCTGATAAGATAAAGACAGATTTCCTGCGGATCTGGCAGGGAATCTCTTTCAGAACAAGGAAACTCAAATCTCAAAAGCCTTATTCTATAGGCTGTAAATCCCCCCAAAAAAGTACTCAATTATTGACAGGGATCGTTCAGAGAATTTTTACTTTGTGCCGTTTCTTTTTTGGTTTAAAAATGACACGGCACGGATTTTGTGGTAAAATACAAGGAGAGAAGAATGGAAGGAATCGCATACCAGAACAAGGACATTTTATTTAAGCTCCTGGGGCAGACGTACCGGGAGAAAAGCTTTGCGGCTTATGGGATCGAGCTCCCCCGCATCCGCGCGCTGCTGCCCACGGAGCTGCCGGAGATCTCCGCCGGTGAAAAAAGCGTTGACAACCTGTTCCTCCTGGAGGACGGTACCTATGCGATCGTGGACTATGAGTCGGTTTATAAGAGAGTCAGCAAGATCAAATATGTGCATTATATAGCGCGGGTCTTGGAAAGGTACTATAAAGGGGACCGAACTTTCAACCTGCGTCTGATCGTGATCTATACGGGAGACGTGGACCACGCGGAGCCGGATCTGAGGACCGCGTGCCTCACCCTGCACGCGGAACAGGCGTTTCTGGCGCACATAGACGGGAGGGCCGCCCTAGGAGAGATCCGGGAAAAGCTGCGGGAGGGCAGAGAGCTGGACAATGACGACCTAATGAAGCTGGTGATCCTGCCGCTGACGGTTCCCGGGACGGAGGGGAAGCAGGAGATGCTGGAAGCGGTCGTGGACCTGGCGGAGGGTCTGGCGGACGAGGAACAGAGGATTTTTGTCCTTTCCGGCGTGGTGGTAGCGAGCGACAAATTTATCCAGAGGGAGACCATGGAGCGAATCCGAAGGAGGATCCATATGACACAGATCGGGCAGATGTATGAGGAAGAGAAAATTGAATATGGGAACCAGAGAGCAAAAGAGGCGACCCAAGAGGTATCCAGAGATATGGCAAGAGCTATGCTGGACGAGGGCATTGATCCGGCCAAGGTGGTCCGGATCACCGGCCTGACGGAGGAGGAATTGCTGCGCTTGAGGGATCCCGCCGTGACCGTGTGAGCGGCTGCGGAGGAAAGGAGGGCTCTTTCCTGTCTCTATAGAATACCTTCCGTGCAGAACCTTGGGTATTTTTCCGGGCGGAGGCCTTTACGGCCTCCGCCCG
>CANPWJ010000176.1 GCA_947584035.1 uncultured Acetatifactor sp.
CACCGCGTTCAAGGCGACCACGGTTCCTGTGGGAGAGGATCAGCTGCCCATGATCGAGCAGACCCGGGAGATCGTGCATAAATTCAACACGGTGTATGCGCCGGTTCTGGTGGAGCCCTCCGCGCTGATCCCGGAGAACGAGGCGTGCCAGAGGCTGCCCGGCATAGACGGCAAGGCCAAGATGAGCAAATCCCTTGGCAACTGCATTTACCTGTCGGACAGCGCCGACGAGGTGCGGGCCAAGGTGATGAGCATGTACACTGACCCGCTGCATCTGCAGGTCAGCGATCCCGGACACCTGGAGGGCAACACGGTATTCACCTATCTGGACGCCTTCTGCAGACCGGAGCATTTTGAGCGCTATCTGCCGGACTACGCGGATCTGGACGAGCTGAAGGCCCATTACCAGCGGGGCGGCCTGGGGGACGTGAAGGTAAAGAAATTCCTGAACAATGTAATGCAGGAGACGCTGGAGCCCATCCGCAGCCGCAGGAAGGAGCTGGAGAAGGATATTCCGGCGGTGTACGAGGTGCTGAAGAAGGGAAGCGACGCGGCCAGGGAGGTAGCGGCCCAGACGCTCTCCGAGGTGAGACGGGCCATGCGGATCGACTATTTTGAGGATCTGGAGCTGATCCGGGGGCAGAGCGCCAAGTATGGGGGAGAGACGAATGAATAAGCGTTCGAAGGGAATCGGAGCGGCCCGAAACGCGGTGACGTTTGGAGTGCTCCTGGCCCTTTTGGTTCTTGTGGCCGTGTTCTGTGTATCTGTGCGGACCGGGTCCCGCGAGGGCGGGGAGGATCTGGGCGGCGGGGAAACGCTGGCTCCAGCGGACCGGTCGGAGACGTCGGACAGGGCGGAGACTGCAGAGGAGCCGCGCCTGTCGGACGGGGAGCTTTCGGAACAGGCTTCTGCAGCGGATCGGGAGACCGCAGAGGATCGGGAGACCGCAGCGGAGGGAGAGGAATTCACCCAGGTGGATGAGACGGTGACGGCGAGGGATCTGACGAATCTGCGCTCGGAGCCGACCATGACCTCTGTGAATATCGTAAAGCAGCTTTTGAACGGCGAGACCCTGACGCGCACCGGAATCAATGAAAAGACCGGATGGTCGCGCCTTGTATGGGAAGGGCAGACGGTGTACGCGGTGTCAGAGTACCTGACCACGGATCTGGATTATCAGCCGGCTGTGGGGGCCGCCAGCCGGAATTTTTTTCTGACGGCGGATCGTCACTCCATCGCCTTTCGGGATTGTGATGATATGGTCACGCCCAAGGAGTACGTGAATCTCCGTTCGGAGCCCAGTACCTCTCAGGGCGACGCCACGGTCCGGGCCCATCTGGAGGCCGGAGAGCGGGTGCGCCGCACCGGGTACAGCGAAGAGGCCGGATGGTCCCGTGTGGAGTACAACGGGGAGACCCTGTATGTGGTCAGCAGCTACGTGGAGACGGTGCAGGAGGAAGCGCAGTAGGATGGCCCGCGGAAGCGGGAAAGCGCCGTCCGGCCCGTATAAAAATGCGAAAACCGGAGACAATAGTCCCAAAACTTTGGAAGGAGAGCGGCGGGACCATGAGTCAAAGTGCAAATCAAAAATTGGGAAGATCCAGCGTGAAGCTGGAGCGGGATGTCTATATCAACAGCAGTGCCAGCGTGGTCGGCAAAAAGGAAGGAGAAGGCCCGCTGGGGCTGCTGTTTGACATGGTGGGAGAGGACGACCTCTTTGGGTGCAGCACCTGGGAGGAGGCGGAGAGCAATCTGCAGAAGGACGCCATCTATCTGGCCCTGGAGAAGGCGGGGCGGAAGGCGGAGGAAATCTCCTTTGTCTTTGCGGGTGACCTGCTTGGTCAATCGATTGCCACCTCCTTTGGTATCGCAAGCTACGGCATACCGCTGTTTGGAGTGTACGGGGCCTGTTCCACCTGCGGGGAGGCGCTTGCCCTGGGGGCCATGAGCGTTGCCGGCGGGTATGCGGATCAGGTGCTCTGCGTTACCTCCAGCCATTTTGCCAGCGCGGAGAAAGAATTCCGCTTTCCCCTGGAGTATGGGAACCAGAGGCCCTTATCCGCCACCTGGACGGTGACGGGCAGCGGGGCGTTCGTGCTGGGGAGTGCGGATCCGGGCAGACATTCCCGGGGGCGCATCACCGGACTCACGGCCGGGAAGATCGTGGACTACGGTCTGAAGGATTCCATGAATATGGGGGCCTGCATGGCTCCGGCGGCGGCCTCCACCCTGGAGCAGCACTTTATTGACTGGAATAGTCAGCCAGAGGATTACGACAAGATCATCACCGGGGATCTGGGGACGGTGGGACAGACTGTGCTCATCGACCTGCTACGGGATAAGGGGTATGATATCTCCGCCGTCCACATGGACTGCGGGATCGAGATTTTTGACGCCCAGACCCAGGACACCCACGCGGGAGGAAGCGGCTGCGGCTGCAGCGCGGTGACGCTGTCCGCCTATGTCCTGAAACAGCTGGAGGAGGGAAGCTGGAAAAAGGTGCTTTTTTTGCCCACGGGGGCGCTGCTCAGCAAGACCAGCTTTAACGAAGGCCAGAGCGTGCCGGGGATCGCCCACGCGGTGGTGATTGAGTCGGTGTAAAATGTGGTTGCATTCCCGGGGGGAAACTGCTACAATGAATCCCAAAAGGTTGGTGATCGCGTGCGCAGAATGGAGTTTAAGATGGAGCGTCCGGGCCTTCTGGAGACAGGGCGCAGGATAACGGTGACCGAGGGCGTGCTGCCCAGCAGCTATTATTATACCATCCATCCGGCGCTGGCCATGTCGGCCAATGTCCCCTTTCGGGACCGGCTGCAGAGCAGGGAAGGGACGGTGGTGGATATCGTGGAGAACGAGCGCGGGTTCTACGTGACGGCGGAGTTTGACGAGCCGGATCCCAACGGATGAGAATACAGAATATAAGAATACAGAGTACAGAGTACAGTACAGGAGAAGGAGATAGCGATATGTTGAAAAAAGTTTCTACCCAGAAAGCACCTGCGGCCATCGGGCCGTATTCCCAGGGGATCATCGCGGGCGATCTGCTCTTTGCGTCCGGCCAGATCCCTATCGATCCTGCCACCGGGGAGATCCGGGGCACGACCATCGCGGAGCAGGCGGAACAGGCGATCCGGAACGTGGGAGAGATCCTGGCGGAGGCCGGAACCGATTACACGAAGGTCGTAAAGACGACCTGCTTCCTGGCGGACATGGGGGATTTCGCGGCGTTCAACGAGGTCTACGCCCGGTACTTTACCGAGCGGCCCGCGCGAAGCTGCGTGGCGGTCAAGGCGCTTCCCAAAGATGTGCTCTGCGAGGTGGAAGTCATCGCCCAGCTGTAAGGCCGGGCGGCGATCGGAAAGAAAAGGCAAAGGAGACGGCGGCCCTGGGACGAGAGACGGTTCCGGGGTTGTTTCCGTTCCAGGTACGGAGGAGAGGACATGGAGGAGAGGACGAGGGACAATCTGATCCTGATCGGTATGCCGGGCGCCGGAAAGAGCACGGTGGGGGTCGTGCTGGCCAAGCGGCTGGGGTATGGGTTTGTGGATTCGGATCTTGTGATCCAGGAGCGCTGCGGGAAGCTCCTGCACGAGCTGATCGAGGAGCATGGGATCGAAGGCTTCTGGCAGATAGAGAACCGGGTAAACGCTTCCCTTGCGCTGCACCGAAGCGTGATTGCCACAGGCGGAAGCGCCGTGTACGGGGCGGAGGCCATGGAGCATCTGCGGAGGATGGGGACGATCGTGTATCTTGCGCTCTCCTGTGAGGCGGTGGAGGAGCGGCTGGGGGATCTGAACGCCAGGGGCGTGACGCTCCGGCCGGGGCAGACCCTCCGGGAGCTCTATGAGGAGCGGGTGCCGCTCTATGAAAAATACGCGGAGATGACGATCCAATGCGACGGCAAGATGCTCTGGAAGATCGCGGCTGAGATCGACGAGCGGTCCCGCTAGGAGGAAGCGGGACGCATCCGGCCGGGAAGGGGTGAAGGATAGAAGATAATGGCCTGTATCTGGGGGATGGCGTTCGTCTCCCAGAGCAAGGGGATGGAATACATGCGCCCTTTCACCTTCAACGGCATACGGGCGCTGATCGGGGCGCTGGTGCTGCTTTTGTATATTCTTGTCACCCGCCGGGCGGCGGGAAGGAAGGCACCTCCCGTCAACTGGCCGGTGACTCTTCGGGCGGGCGTCTGCTGCGGGATGGCCCTGACCGCCGCCAGCACCCTGCAGCAGTACGGCATTTTGTACACCACGGTGGGAAAGGCCGGATTTATCACGGCGCTGTACATCCTTTTCGTCCCCATCCTGGGCGTGTTCCTCCGCAGAAGGATCGACACGGTGGTCTGGCTGGGGGCGGCGCTGGCGGCGGTGGGGATGTACCTGCTGTGTATGACGGAACGCCTGTCCCTGAGCCGGGGTGATCTCCTGGTCCTTCTGTGCGCCGTGCTCTTTGCCGTGCACATCCTGATTGTGGACCACTATGCGGACCGGGCGGACGGCGTCCTTGTCTCCTGCATCCAGTTCCTGATCTGCGGGCTGGTGTGCGGGGCCGCCGCCCTTCTGTGGGAGGGACCCACGCTTTCCCAGATCCGGGAGGGAGCGGGAGCTCTGCTCTATGCCGGTGTTTTGAGCTGCGGAGTGGCCTACACGCTGCAGATCGTGGGGCAGAAGGGCGTGGATCCCACGGTGGCGGCGCTGATCTTAAGCATGGAGTCGGTGGTGGCCACGGTGGCCGGATGGGCCGCCTACCGGATCGGGCTGCTTGGGACGGACCAGACTATGACACCCAGACAGATCGCCGGCTGCGCCGTCGTGTTTGCGGCGGTCATCCTGGTGCAGCTGCCGGGGGAGTGGTTTTCCTTCCGCGGGAAAAGAGGCGGGGAAAACGATACATAATTGCCGGCACATGGGGAACAATAGACTCCAAAGTACGGTCCGGACGGGACCGAAAAAGGAGCGGAGTGCAGAATGGATTATGTCAATGCGTTTTGGGTGGGGGGACTGATCTGTGCCCTGGTACAGATCCTGATGGAAAAGACCAAGATGATGCCCGGGAGGATCATGGTCCTCCTGGTGGTGACCGGCGCCGTGATCAGCGCGCTCGGATGGTATGAGCCCTTTCAGCAGTTTGCGGGGGCGGGCGCCAGCGTCCCGCTTCTGGGATTTGGAAATATCCTGATGAAGGGGGTCCGGGAAGCCGTGGAGGAGTCCGGATTTCTGGGGCTGTTTCAGGGAGGGTTCAAGGCGGG
>CANPWJ010000177.1 GCA_947584035.1 uncultured Acetatifactor sp.
CATTATGCTGACGGCCCGGGGCGACGACATGGACAAGATCCTGGGGCTGGAGTACGGCGCGGACGATTATATCACCAAGCCCTTCAACATCCTAGAGGTGAAAGCGCGCATCAAAGCGATCATGCGGCGCATCGACCCCAAAAAGGTGGCCGGCAGGGAGGTGTCGAAGGTGGTGGAGAGCGGCGGCCTGAAGCTGGACTGCGAGGGGCGCAGGGCTTACATCTCCGGGAAGGAGATCGGGCTCACCGCCAAGGAATTCGAGGTGCTGGAGCTCTTGATGCTGAACCCCAACAAGGTGTACAGCCGGGAGAGCCTCCTAAAGATGGTGTGGGGTACGGACTATCCGGGGGACGTGCGCACGGTGGATGTGCACATCCGGCGGCTTCGGGAGAAGATCGAGTCCAACCCCAGCGAGCCGCAGTACGTACATACCAAGTGGGGTGTGGGCTACTATTTTTTGAACGCCTGACGGCAGGGATGAGAAGGAACGGACAGTGGGTGGAGGGAAATGATCGCAAGGATAAAAAAGAGGCTGCTTTCGCTGTTGCCGCTCAGGAGTCTGCGGGCGCGTATTTTTGTGCTTATTTTGGCGGTGGGGATCATCCCCAGCGTCCTCATGCGCTATGGGATCGTGGAAAACTATGAGGAGCGGGCCGTGGAGCAGCGGGTGAACGCGGTGCAGAATCAGATGAAGATCCTGGCCAGCCATCTGATCAGCAACAATTACCTGAACCATGACCGTCCGGAGGAACAGACCTACCGCAATTCCAGGGAGGTTATCGACGCGGAGCTGGAGCTTCTCTCCAACCTGTACGAGGGCCGCGTGATGATCATTGACAGCAGCTTCAAGGTGGTGCGGGACACCTATGAGATCAGCGAGGGCAAGATTATGATCTCCGAGGAGGTGATCCGGTGCTTTCAGGGGGAGAACATCTCCCACTACGACAGCGCGCACGGCTACATAGAGATGACCACCCCCATCGTGGATACCCGGGCGGCCGCACAGCCGGGAGAGACCGGCGTGATCCGGGGGGTCATGCTCACCAGCATTTCCAGCGACAGCATTGTGTCCACCATGGAGATCCTGAACCGCAAGGCGCTGATCCTGGAGGCGCTGATGATCATGGCGATCTTTGCGCTGGCGATCGTCCTGTCCATTGTGCTGACAAGGCCCTTCAACCGTGTCACCGAGGCCATCAACGAGGTACAGGCGGGCTACAGCGACGAGAGTATTTCCGTCCCGGATTACGTGGAGACGGTGCACATTGTGGACGCGTTCAACCAGCTGATCGAAAGGATGCGGGTCCTGGACGATTCCCGCCAGGAGTTTGTGGCGAACGTGTCCCATGAGCTCAAGACGCCCATGGCGTCCATGAAGGTGCTGGCGGACTCCCTGATGGCCCAGGAGGATGTGCCGGCGCAGCTTTACCGGGAGTTTATGGAGGATATCGTGTCGGAGATCGACCGGGAGAACCAGATCATCACGGATCTTCTGGCGCTGGTGAAGATGGACAAGAAGGTGCAGGATCTCAATATCGTCTCGCTGAACATCAACGATCTGACGGAGCTGATCCTGAAGCGTCTGCGCCCCCTCGCCCGCAAGAAGGATGTGGAGGTCGTGTTTGAGAGCCTCCGTCCCGTGGTGGCGGAGGTGGACGAGGTCAAGATGACGCTCATTATGACCAATCTGGTGGAAAACGCCATCAAATACAATAAAAATCACGGCTGGGTGAAGGTGGTGCTGGACGCGGACCATCAGTTCTTTACCTTTCAGGTCAGCGACTCCGGCATCGGCATCCCGGAGGACGCGCTGTCGCATATCTATGAGCGGTTCTACCGGGTGGACAAATCCCATTCCCGGGAGATCGGCGGGACCGGCCTGGGGCTTGCGATCACCAAGAGCGCGGTGCTCATGCACAGGGGCTCCATCACGGTCACCAGCACGGAGGGAGAGGGGACCAGCTTTCTGGTCAAGATCCCTTTGATGTATATCGCACAATGAGGAAACGGTTGATGAGAGCAGGGACGAGAAACGGATGGTATCATACGGCGTGCGCCGTGCTTATAGCGGTCTGGTGCCTTTTGGCCCTCACCGCCTGCGCGGAGGAGGAGCCGGCGCAGGAGAACGTCTACAGTGTCTATTATGTCAGCAATTCGGAGACAAAGGTGGAGGCGCATGATTATGTCATGCAGTCGGATGTGCCGGACGAGCAGCTGGACGAGCTTCTCGCCTGTCTGTCCACGATGCCGGACCGGATGGAGTATAAAGCGCCGCTGGCGCTTGGCTTTCAGGTGCTCTCCGCCCGCATGGAGGACGGGAAGGTGGCGTTGGATGTGAGCGGGGAATACCGGAACATGTCCCCCGTCCGGGAGGTCCTGGTGCGGGCGGCCATCGTGCGGACCCTGACGCAGCTTCCGGATGTAAAGTATGTGAGCATCACGGTGGAGGGGGAGCAGCTCTACGACAACGCGGGAGAGCTGGTGGGGCTGATGAGCGCCGATCTGTTTATCAACAACGACGGGAGCGAGATCAACACCTACGAGCAGGCCCGTGTCATGCTGTACTTTGCCGATGCGGGCGGGGATCATCTGATTGCGTCCTACCGGGAGAAATATTATTCCACCAACACGCCGCTGGAGCGGTTTGTGGTGGAGGAGCTGATCGCCGGGCCCAGCGGGCAGGTGTCCGGGCTGTATCCCACCATCAATCCGAACACCAGGATCATCAACATTATGACCAGGGACGGGATCTGCTATGTGAACCTGGATTCCAATTTCCTGACGGCGGTCAACAATGTGTCCACGGAGATGGCGGTGTATTCCATCGTGAACTCCCTGGCGGAGCTGAATCATATCAACCGGGTGCAGATCCTGGTCGAGGGGGAGGTGCCGGCCTCTTTCACCACCGCTACCTTTGAGCGCAATCTGGATTTTGTGACCACGCTGGGGGAGGAAGAATAAGAGAAACCTGCAAAGAGGAGATACAGAGAGAGGAGATACAGAGAGGAGATACAGGATGAAAAGACCCTTGTTTTGGGCGTGCCTGTGTCTGATCGCGGTGATCGCCCTGAAGGGCGCCTTCCAGGCGCCGGGGGGCGTATCCGCCCGGGGAGGCCCGGAACAGACGCAGACCGCCCGGACGGCGTTGAAGGACCGGCAGGAAGTGACGGTCACGGGGCGCGTTTATCAGAAGGACGCCCGCTATTTCTATCTGAATTCGATTGTAGTTCATCAGGCTGACGATCTGCAGCCGCCTTTTCCGATTACCGACAATTTGATAGTGGAGCAGCAGGAGTGGGAACCGGGCAGGGAACCTCTGTGGGGAAGCGTGGTGACCCTGCGGGGAACCTTTCGCTTCTTTTCGGCCGCGTCCAATCCGGGGGAGTTCGACACAGACGCCTATTACCGTTCCCTGGAGATCGGCGGCCGGCTGACCGGGGCTTGTCTGCTCGCCCGATCCGCGGAATATTCCCGGATCCGGGAGGCGCTCTTTCGGCAGAGGGAGCGCTGGGAGGAGCGGCTGTACCGGATCCTTCCCCCGAAGGAAGCCTCGATCATGGCCACGATCCTGCTGGGAGAGAAGGCCGGGCTGGACAGCGGGATCCGAGAGCTTTACCAGCGAAACGGCATCGCCCATATTTTGAGTATATCGGGGCTCCACATCACACTGATCGGAAGCGGCCTGTACCGGCTGCTGCGCAGGATGGGGGCGCCGCTTGGGGCGGCGGCCGTCTGCGGCGGAGGGATCCTGATCCTGTACGGCATGATGACGGGGATGGGGATCTCCGTGTGCCGCGCCGTGGGGATGTATCTGCTGCGGATGCTGGCCGAGCTGACGGGGCGGACCTACGACCTGCTGACGGCAGCGGGGCTGATGGGAGCCCTGATGCTGTGGGAGCACCCGGGCTATCTGGGCCAGAGCGGCTTTTATCTCTCCTACGGCTCCGTCCTGGGGGTGGGCGTGACGTACCCGGCGTTTCGAAGGCTTCTTGCGGGGGACGGGCAGCGGGCCCGCCGGGGCGCGGGGCCCCGGTGGAAGAGATTCTGCGGAGAGCAGATGCGGGAATACGGCGGCCGGCTGCTGCAGTCCCTGCTGGCAGGGCTGTCCATCACGCTGACCACTCTGCCGGTGCAGCTCTGGTTTTACTATGAGGTCCCCACGTACTCGGTGTTCCTGAACCTGCTGGTCCTGCCGTTTATGAGCCTATTGATGATCGCGGGGCTGATCGCCGTGCTGGTGCCGGGGCTGGGGCTGGCGGGAACGGCGGACTGGCTGTTGCTGACGGGCTATGAATTCCTGTGCCGGCGGTTTGACAGGCTCCCCTTCCACACCTGGAATCCGGGCCGGCCGGAGGGATGGCAGGTGGCGCTCTACTATGGGTTGCTCCTGGGGATCGTAGGGCTGTCGGGGATCCGGCGAAGAGATGGGGAAGGTAGGAAGTGCAGAAAGGGAAGGGAAGGTAGGAAGTGCAGAAAGGTCAGAAAGGAAAGGGAATGCAGGGAAGGCAGGAAGTGCAGGGAAGCTAAGAAGTGCAGGGAAGGCAGCGGTGTGCTCTGTAGGCTCCTTCTGCCCGCGGGCTGGCTCCTGCTGCTGGGGATCCTGGCCTTTCGGGTGCCTCAGGGGAACGTGGTCACGTTTCTGGATGTGGGCCAGGGGGACGGGATCTGTCTGCAAACCGGGACGGGGGAGGTGTACCTGTTTGACGGCGGGAGCAGCAGCCGCAGCCAGGTGGGGAAGTACGTGCTGGAGCCCTTTCTCAAATATTATGGCCTGTCCCATGTGGACGCCGTCTTTTTGTCCCATCCGGACGCGGATCATATCAACGGGGTCGCGGAATTGCTCCGAAACAGGGAGGAATGGGGGATCACCGTGGATTGCCTGGTGCTTCCGCGAACAGGCGGTAAACTGGGAGAGGACGGGCGCCCTCATCCGCGAGGCGGGAAAGGAGGGGCGGCGCCCGGTAAAGATCGCGTATGTGCGCGCCGGGGACTGCTGGCAGACAGGCAGCGCGGCCTTTCGGTGTCTGCATCCCTCCGGGGAGATGAAGGATCCGTTGTGGCGGCAGGATGTCAACGCGGCATCCCAGTGCTTTTCCATCTCCTTTGGGGAAAGCTCGCTGCTCCTCACCGGAGATGTCCAGGGGGAGGGAGAGAAACGCCTGATGGAGGAGCTGGCCGGGAATGGGATCGGGAGCGTCACGGTGCTGAAGGTGGCCCACCACGGGTCGCGAAATTCCACGCCGCCGG
>CANPWJ010000178.1 GCA_947584035.1 uncultured Acetatifactor sp.
TGCAGGCCCACTCCAGCAAAAAGCTGTAAACCGTCGCTTTCAGCGGCGTGTACTTTCCCACCAGATAATCGCTGGCGGTAAAGACCACCCCGTACTGTCTCCCCAGGCTGGATCTGCCGAGTGTCCCCCAGATCTTCCCCCATCCGTCCTGAAGCTCCAGCTGCGGAATCAGGGCCAGAACACTGATCCCCCAGAGCAGCAGCACGAACCCAAAGGAGAGTGCCAGGATATACAGGACATGCCCCATTCCCCAGCCTTTGTACCCGGCGCGGTATTGGAAATACAGCGCCGCCTCCCTTTCGAACGGCGCGTCACAAAACAGCGCTGCGGCGGCCGCCATGAACACGAACTGGCAGACGAAATCATTCGTCAAATGCGGAAACGCCCACGGATGCGCAGGGATCCCCAGATCCGCCGCCATGGCAGCCACCGGGGATACGCTGCCATACACATACACAGCCATCACGGCTAACAGTAATACCAGCCTGGGTGACGAACCGGCAGCGCGGAGGCGAAAGCAAAACACCCGGCAGCTCTTTCTAACAAAACCCATTTTGTACCACTCCTTTCACACGCCGGCAGAACACGAACGTAAGCCCCGCCACAAACAAAGCGATCACGGTTCCGGCCAGCAGCAGGGAAACCATCTCCGAGCCCCATTGTGCGCGTCCCACCAGAAGCATATCCAGCCGCGCGGCATCCGGTATCCGAAACAGCCGCGCAAACTGCACCGTAAGAAAGCACAGGAGAAAGGGGGACGCGATCACGACATACCGGTCCGGCGCGAAGGCCGAAACGCACATGGCCGCGCTTGCCCACAGCGCGCCGGTCAAAAACAGCAGATACCAGGCGGCCAAAAAATACCGTATCCCGCCGCCGGACGCCAGCAGCGCATCATAGGGCAGCCCTGCGTGCTCCACCAGGTCCGACGGACGCACCAGGGGCAGCTGCGTGGACAAGGCCGCCACAAAGATTATGCTGCCGAGACACAGGGCCAGTCCGCCCGCTATGGCTGCGGTCAGCATTTTGGAAATGCCGTAATGGCTCACCCCGCTCCTGCTCACCAGATACAGCGCCATGCCGGATTGCCGTTCCTCGGCGTACTCCGCGGCAAAGGGCAGCGCGGCGATCAGCGCGAATAAATATGTGGAGAACATGCCGCCGAATGAGACCGAATTGAAATAGTAATAAAATACGCTCAAATTTTCTCTGCCCTGCTTGGACGCCAGGAATTTCAAGTCGCTGTAATTGTCGAACAGGAAGCCGACGATCACAGCCAACACCGCAGACAGCAGGGGAAACCCCAGAGCGCGTTTGAGGTCCGCCGCCCATGTGCTGCGAAAGGTTTTAGTACTCATAGGCCAGATCCTCTCCCGTTACGGCGTCGATCCGATCCGCGTTTACAATACGTCCGCCGTCCGACTCCGCATCCACCATGCCAAAGCACCAATAGGGCTTTAACACAAATGGCCCCACGCCCTCCACCGCGTTTTGGGCCCGGATCGGGATATATTCCAGCCATACCCTGGTAATAAGCTGTGTACCGAATGTGACGGTATTTTCCTGTTTTTCGCAAAGCTTTTCCAGCGCCTCCTGCACGGAGATCACGCGCTGGGCCTCCGTCCTGTCGCCCTGCGCGCTCAGGGCATTTTCCACCCGGAAATAGCGGACTCCCCTGGGCGTGATCAAAACATTCGCTTTCATGGAGTTTGTCAGGAAGTTGTCGCTGGCAAACGAAATCCCCGGCTCTCTGTCCTGATCAAAAACAGGAAGGTCCTGATAAGTGAAGTAAAACGAAATATAGTAGGCGTCGTCCGCAGAGGTCAAGTCCTCTAAAACCGTGGTTTTTCCCATGTCTGCCCACTGGCTGTAGCTTTCATCGGCCATTCGTTCGTTCTGCCACGCCAGGATCTCCGTTCCCGACAAACCAATCATGGTGTCCAGCACAGGTTCCCCGATCACGTCCAGCCCGCCGATCAGGGCGCTGGCCTTTTCTACGGCCTCATCGGGCGACAGAAACGACAGCGCGTGAACTTCTTCTTCGCGGTGCATTTCACCGTAGCTTGAGAGCAGCTCCGCGATTTCTCTGTCCCGATCTTCGGTTTCAGAGCAATAGGTGAGGATCCCGTTGGCGTGGAAGATCTGCGCGCCATTTTCCAATCCAAGGGTGAACCCGTTGGGGTCATAATGATGCGGCTCCTGCGTCTCGATCCTGCTTCCTCCGGCCAGCAGGAAAACCGCGTCAGCTACGGATATGCGAAAATAATCTGCCTGATAGGCGGGGACGGGATCTTCCTGCACGGGGAGATCGGCGTCGATGGCAAGCCCGTCGCACAAGGTTTCGGTCCTGTGTGTGCCGGGTGTCTGCCGGGGATCCTGCGCGGGCAAGGCAGCCTCGACAGCTTGCGGGGCAGCTGTGTTTCCCGGCGTTTCCCCTGTTTTTCCACAGACCCACAGTGCGGCCAGCGCTGCGGGCAGCCAAACTGCGGTCCAAAAAACTGCAACTGGTTTTTTCTTCATAAAAAAGCCCTCCGTATGATTGATGTGATCTTAAAATAACAAAATCATCTAAACAAATACGGAGAGCAAATCTTACTATTTTCTTAACTCCTCCTGGAGCTACAGAGGCAGGGAAATATCAAACGCCGTGCCGCCCTCAGCCTGCCGGGCCGTCAGGGTCCCGCCGTGCAGCTCCACGATGCGGCGGCTGATGGAAAGTCCCAGACCCGTCCCGCCCGTCTGCGCCGCGCGGGATTTCTCCAGCCGGTAGAGCTTGTCAAAAATATGCTCCAGCTCGGATTCGGGAACGGGATTCGCATGGGTGACAAACGAAAGCAGCACCCTGCTCTCACCGAGAGCCACCCGCACATCCAGCACGCTGCCCTCGCTGGCGTATCGGACAGCGTTTACAATCAGATTGTCAAACACCCGGGCCATCAGCTCGCCATCTATATGGATCTGGGGCAGGTCGTCCGGCACGTCAAGATGTATTTCCATTTCCGCGTTCTGAAGCTGTGGAAACATTTCATCCTGCTTTTGCAGGAGCATCTTTTTCAGATTGACCGCTTCTTTGTTGATTGCTGCCGTGTCCATGGTGAGACGGGCGATATCAAACAGCGATTCCACCAGATTTTCAAGGTGTCCCGCCTTTTCGTAAGCGATCCTCGCGTATTTTGCAGAAATTTCAGGGTCGAGCTCCCGCTCGGTCAAAAAGGACAGATATCCAATGATAGAGGTGAGGGGGGTCCTAAGATCGTGCGCCATATTGACAATGAAATCATCCTTCGCCTGCTCTATTTCCTCTTTGCTCCGAAAGGAATTTTCTATCTGCATCGCCATTGTGTTTATAGCACGTTCCAGCTCGCCAAGGCAGTCTGTCTTATCGTTGGGCAGCATGACGCGATACCCTCCGTCACGGATCTGGGAAATGGCTCCCTGTATATTGCCCAGCCGTTTCACGGTGCCTTTCGCCAGCAGAAAAAAAAGAGCCGCAAAAAACACGATCGTCATACATCCCCACAGAAGCCACGGCATTTCCCGTGTGAATTCCCGAAACAGCTCATAGGCGCGTATCGTATAATAACGTCCACCCGGCAGGTCGAAGATTTTATAGACGGCATAATAAAGGAGCGCCGTGGCGGCCATTCCTGCAAGCAGACTCAGGGCTGCACACAGCAACAATCGGATCGTCAGCTTCCAATACTTATTTTTCAATCTTATACCCCACTCCCCACACCGTATGGATGTATTTGGGCTTCCTGGCATTATCCCCCAGCTTGTCCCGGAGCTTGCGGATGTGGACCATGATCGTATTATCCTGATCAAAAGCGGCCTCTTTCCACACCTTCTCAAAAAGCGTTTCCGAGCTGAACACCTGCCCTCTGTTTTGTGCGAGCAAAAGCAGGATATCAAACTCTTTCGGTGTCAGCTGGCACAGCTCCTCCCCCTTCTGTACGGTGTGTTCGTCTACATGGATGATCAGATCCTTGATGATAATTTCCCTCGGATCCTCCTCGCGGTTGGGGTTCAGCTCCGTGTATCTTCTCATCTGGGCTTTGATGCGGGCTACAAGCTCCAGCGGGTGAAACGGCTTTGTGATGTAGTCATCCGCTCCGCCGGACAGCCCCTGTACCTTGTCAAGGGGCGCCGTCCTGGCGCTCACAAGGATGACGGGGATATTGGAGGTTTCCCGTAGATTTCTGCATACCTCCAGGCCATCCATGTGCGGCATCATAATGTCAAGAACCAAAAGGGAAATTTCGTGCTGCCTCAGCATCTCCATACACGCTTTCCCATCGTATGCCTTGAGAATCTCATAATCCTCGCCGGCCAGATAGAGCTCAATCAGGTCCACAATTTCCCGGTCGTCGTCCGCTATCAGGATTTTTAGGTTTTTCACCGTATCCTTCCTCCTGTCCATAAGCATAAAAATACAAAAGACCTATACCATAAGCATTTTACGATATAAGTCTTAAGTTATTGGGATAAAAATTCTTAACTTTTTCTGAACAGGAAGGGAATGAGAAACCGACGGTCATTCCCTCTCGATCACCTTTCCCGCCCGCAGGGAGGCGGGCAGATCGATCAGCCTCTGATTCTCGGAGCCCCGGAAGGGCAGACGCAGATTTTTTCTGGCCTCCAGGAAGGGGCCGTCCACCAGCACATCCATCCGCCGGAGCAGCTCCTCCACCTCCGCGTGGCCCTCCGCCACCCATCGGAGCAGGTCCCGCTCATAATCATACCCGGTATAGCACCAGATGTCCTTGTCCGGAAAGGTCTCCCGCACCGCCTTCACCAGCTCCAGGACCTCCAACCGGTTGGGAAGCTCCATGGGCTCTCCGCCCAGGATGCTTAACCCCCGGATATAATCCGGCTTCAGCGCCTCCAGGATCTCCTGTTTGACCTCCTCCGTGTAGAGCTGTCCGTAGCGGAAATCCCAGGTCTCCTGGTTGAAGCACCCCGGACAGTGATGGGTGCAGCCGCTGACAAACAGGGATACCCGGATCCCCGGCCCGTTGGCCACATCCGTCTTTTTTATCTTCGCGTAATTCATAGATGCAGCACCCTCGCCTTGATCTCCTTGGTCTTGCCGCTGTTCCAGAAGTTCTCTCCCAGGTAGCCGCAGGTCCTTCTGGTGACATTCATCTTGGAATGATCCTTATTGTGGCACTGAGGGCACTCCCACTCGTTGTTCTCATTGACCACGATCTCCCCGTCAAAACCGCACACATGGCAGTAGTC
>CANPWJ010000179.1 GCA_947584035.1 uncultured Acetatifactor sp.
GCTGGGCGTCATCGGCATCATCTATGAGTCCCGCCCCAACGTGACGGCGGATGCCTTTGGCCTTTGCTTTCAGTCCGGGAACGCGGTGATCCTGAAGGGAGGCAGCGACGCCATACGGTCCAATCAGGCGATCGTCCGGGTGCTGCGGGAGGCCCTTGCCGAGGAGGGCGTGACGCAGGATGCCGTTCAGCTGATCGAGGATGTGGACCGGCAGGTGACCGCGGCGTTTATGCGGCTGAACCGATATGTGGATGTGCTGATCCCGAGAGGGAGCGCGGGACTGATCCGGAGCGTCCTGGAGAACAGCACGATCCCCGTGATCGAGACCGGCACCGGAAACTGCCACGTGTACGTGGACCGGGACGCCGATCTGGAGATGGCGGTCCGGATCCTCTACAATGCCAAGACCCAGCGCATCGGCGTCTGCAACGCCTGTGAGTCGCTGGTGGTGCACAGCGCCGTGCGGGAGCGTTTTTGGCGCGGGAGCTTCGGCCCAGGAAGGTGGAGCTTCGCGGCGACGAGCGCGCGCGGGAGATCCTTCCGGACGAGTGCGTGCCCGCCACGGAGGAGGACTACGGGACGGAATACCTGGATTATATCCTGTCCATCAAGACCGTGGACTCTCTGGAGGAGGCCATCGCGCATATCAACCGCTACAATACCGGACATTCCGAGTGTATCGTCACAGAGAACCGGGAGGCGGCGGAGAAATTCCTGAATGAGGTGGATGCCGCCTGTGTCTATGTGAATGTATCCACCCGGTTCACGGACGGATTTGAGTTCGGATTCGGAGCGGAGATCGGCATCAGCACGCAGAAGCTCCACGCCAGAGGGCCGATGGGACTCAAGGAGCTGACCTCCTACAAGTACAAGATCCGGGGCAGCGGACAGGTGCGGGAGATGTGAGGAAGGCAGCGGATACGGCCGGACGGAAAGGAGAAAAACGGTGAAGCAGATCAACGACAGTATTTGGCACAATATCAGTTCTAAGAGGGTGACGCCCACGGATTTTATCTGCGTCATTGAGATCGCGAAGGGGAGCAAGAGCAAGTATGAGCTGGATAAGAAAACGGGCTTTTTGATATTGGACCGTATTCTCCACACCTCCACCCACTATCCGGCAAACTATGGATTCATCCCCAGGACCTACGGTGACGACGGGGATCCGCTGGATGTGCTGGTGCTCTGCTCGGAGCCCATTCAGCCGATGACGCTGGTGCGGGCGTACCCCATCGGCGTGATCTCCATGCTCGACAACGGCAAAAATGACGAGAAGATCATCGCCGTACCCTTCAATGACCCCAATTACAACTGTTTTAACGATATCTCGGAGCTGCCCCAGCACATCGTGGCGGAGATGGAGCACTTTTTCTCCGTATACAAGTCCCTGGAGCACAAGACGACCGCCATCCATGAGAAGGGCAACCGGGAGGACGCCGTGGAGGTCATCCGGAAATGCCTGGATCATTACATCGATACATTCATCAAAAGCTGGTAGAAAAGCGAAGAGAAAACAGCAGACAGGGAGGGTACAGACATGTTCAGATTAGAGGCCGGAAGCCCGGAGGAATATCAGATCCCCAGGGCCGCCATAGAGAGGCTGGAGGAGCTGTTCAGGCAGCAGAGAGTACACATTCACGGCTATATGCTTCTGGGTGGCCGAAAGATCCTGGCGGAGCGTTACTACGCGCCCTACGGGCAGTCGGACAACCACCGCATGTATTCCATTACCAAGAGCTTTGTGGCGCTGGCGGTCGGGCTTCTTGTGAAAAACGGGCTGGTGGGAATGGAGGATAAGATCTGCCGTTATTTCCCGGAGTATTTGTCGGAAGGGGAGCCCCATCCCTGGTGCGCCCGCCTGACGATCCGGGAGATGCTCAGTATGCGCACCTGCTACGCCAACACCACCTACAAGGATTACGACGGCGACGATTGGACGGAATCCTTCTTCCGGGTGCGCCCGGACCACATCTCCGGCACCGTGTTCTCCTATGACACCTCCTCCGCCCACGTGCTGGGAGCCCTGGTGGAGAAGCTGACCGGCATGAAGCTGTTGGATTATCTGCGGCGGGAAGCCTTTGATAAGCTTGGTTTTTCCAGGCAGGCGTACATTATGGAGGATAAGATGGGGGTGTCACAGGGAGGAAGCGGACTGATGAGTACGCTTCGGGATGTGGCCGTGGTCGCCTATCTGTGCAATCATTTTGGGATCCTGGACGGAGAGGAGCTCCTTCCCTTTGATTTTATGAGAGAGGCCCTGTCCAACCTGGTTCCCACGGATATGCAGCCGACCCTGGATGAACAGTGCGGCTACGGTTACTTTTTCTGGATGCCCAGGACCCGGCGGGAGGACCAGCTGGGGCCGGAGGACGGATTTGTGATGTACGGCATGGGGGGACAGCTTGCAGTCTGCTTCCCGAAGCTGGACTTCTGCTACCTGACCATGGCGGATACGATCGGCAATCCGGCGGGGCTGCAGATCCTGTACGACAGCTTCTACCAGACCATCTACCCCTGCCTGAAGGAGCGGAGGGAGGACAACCCCGACGCCTTTTTGGAGGAAACCGGGAGCGGGAAGCGGGAAGGAAGGGAGAGTGGCACCGAACCCCCGCGGTTTCGGTCGAAAGCAGAGGAAACCTATCGGTTTTGCGAAAACGCCCAGCGCTGGAAAAGCATCCACTTTCGCTGGGAGGGCTGGAACGAAGGGGCGGTGGGCGTGCGGCTTCGCTATGAGCGGGGAGGAGAAAGTGTTTCGGACGGCACGGCGAAGCAGGAGACGGCGCTGGATCTTGTCTTTGCCGTAGGCGGATGGAAGAGACAGACCAATCCGGTCAGCGGTTTCCGGTGCGAATGCCGGGCGGATGTCAAAAACGGGCACCTGATCCTTCAGTGCTACCTGGCAGACGAGGAGCATGGACACGTGCGGATGGACGTCGCCTGGAAGGGGGAGGATACACTCACCGTCCGCATGACCTGCACCAACGAGCCATCCCTGGAGGGGCTTAGGGGCTTTGCCTCCGCGGAGAGGGAATGAGAACGATCCGCAAAATCATCAGAAGAAAGGAAAACGAATCCTATGACCAAGATCAGAACCCGTTACGCGCCAAGTCCCACAGGCAGGATGCACGTCGGGAACCTGCGCTCTGCCCTGTATGAATTCCTGATTGCGAAGCACGACGGAGGGGATTTTATGCTCCGCATCGAGGATACGGACCAGGAGCGCTATGTGGAGGGCGCTACCGAGATCATTTACCGCACCCTGGAACAGACCGGACTGAAGCATGATGAAGGGCCGGACAAGGATGGAGGGTACGGTCCCTATGTGCAGAGCGAGCGCATGAAAACCGGTATTTACATGAAATACGCCAAAGAGCTCATTGACAAGGGAGAGGCTTACTATTGCTTTTGCGATAAGGAGCGGCTGGCCTCCCTGCGCACCGAGGTGGTGGACGGCAAGGAGATCACCATCTACGACAAGCATTGTCTGGGCCTTTCCAGGGAGGAGGTGGAGGCAAACCTTGCCTCCAGGAAGCCCTTTGTCATCCGGCAGAATATCCCCAACGAGGGAACCACCACGTTCCACGACGAGCTCTACGGCGACATCACGGTGGAAAACGCGGAGCTGGACGACATGATCCTGATCAAGTCCGACGGCTACCCCACCTACAATTTTGCCAATGTGGTGGACGATCACACAATGAACATCACCCATGTGGTGCGGGGAAACGAATACCTTTCCTCCTCGCCCAAGTACGTGCGGCTCTACGATGCCTTCGGCTGGCAGGTGCCTGTGTACATCCACCTGCCGCTGATCACCGACGAAAACCACAAGAAGCTTTCCAAGAGGAGCGGACATGCCTCCTTTGAGGACCTGATCGAGCAGGGCTTCCTGACGGAGGCCATCGTCAACTATGTGGCGCTTCTGGGGTGGAGCCCGGAGGGCAACCGCGAGATCTTTTCCCTGCAGGAGCTGATCGAGCAGTTTGACTATCATCGGATCAGCAAATCGCCCGCGGTGTTCGACATTGTCAAGCTCCGCTGGATGAACGGCGAGTATCTGAAAGCGATGGACGACGAGCTTTTTTATGAAATGGCAAAGCCCTACCTGCAGGAAACGCTGAAGAAGGATTTTGACCTGCGCAAGATCGCGCGCATGGTGAAAACGCGGATCGAGACTTTTCTGGATATCGCGGGGCAGGTAGACTTTTTTGAGGAGCTGCCGGAGTACGACGCGGAGATGTATGTGCACAAAAAGATGAAAACCACCCGGGAGACGGCGCTCATGGTTCTCACAGAGGTGCTTCCCATCCTGGAGGAACAGGAGGATTACAGTAATGACGGGCTGTATGAGACCCTGCTGAAATACGTGGAGCAGAAGGGCTGCAAAAACGGTTTTGTCATGTGGCCCATTCGCACCGCGGTTTCTGGAAAACAGATGACGCCGGCCGGCGCTACGGAGATCATGGAGATACTGGGCAGGGAGGAATCCCTGAAACGAATACGAAAGGGGATCGAAAAGCTTCGGGATGTATGACCCGGAGGCACTGAACGAGGCGCAGCGGCTGGCTGTGTCTCACGGGGACGGGCACCTGCTTGTGCTGGCGGGGCCCGGCTCCGGAAAAACCTTTACGATCACCCAGCGCATCTTTTTCCTGATCCAGGAGCGGAACGTGCCTCCGGAGGAGATCCTGGTGGTCACCTTCACCCGGGAGGCGGCGCTCTCCATGCAGACCCGTTTTCACGCCCAGTCGGACGATCGGATCTACCCCGTCAACTTTGGAACCTTTCATTCTATTTTCTATCGGATCCTCTGTGATTCTCACAGGATAACCCACTACAGATTGATGACCGAACAACAGAAAAGAACGCTGCTCGCACCCATTTGGCGGGAGGAGCAGACCTTGTTTTTGTCCGCCGTAAGCTGCTACAAAAATACCGGGAACCTGGAGGCGGCCAGGCGCAGGCTCCCTCAGGAGAAAAGAGCGTCCTTTGAGCGGGACCTGCAGCTCTATGAGAGCGCCCGGGAGCAAAACAGGCTGTTTGATTTTGACGACATGGTCTTTCTCTGCCGGAAATACCTTCTGGAGGACGAGACGGCGAGAAAACGCTGGCAGAGCCGCTTTTCCCACATCCTGATGGACGAGTTCCAGGATATCAACCCGATGCAGTACGAGACCGTGAAGCTGCTGGCGGGCGGGGGAAGC
>CANPWJ010000180.1 GCA_947584035.1 uncultured Acetatifactor sp.
CTGGAGGAGGGGGGGAAGATTCGGATCCTCGCGCTCGACAAGACCGGGACCGTCACCAGCGGTACGCCCCGGGTGACGGATGTGATCGCCGCGGAGGGCGTGCCGGAGGAGCTCCTTCTGGAGACGGCGGACGCTCTGGAGCGAAGGAGCGAGCATCCTCTGGCGAAGGCCGTGACCGCCTACGTGGACGAGCGGCGTGTGGGCGGTGAAAAAGGCCCGTGCGGCGCTTCCGGGGAAACACTCGCGAAAGACCGGGAGGATTGGTCGGATTTCCGGATCTTTCCCGGAAACGGGCTGCGGGCCCGGTGCGGGGGAGAGGAGCTGGTCGGAGGGAATCTCCGCTTTGTGAGCGCTTCCGCATCCATTCCCCAGGAGACGAAGCGGCTGGCGGAGCGGCTCGCCGGGGAGGGCAAAACACCGCTGTTCTTTGCCAGAGGAGGCCGGCTTCTGGGAATTCTGGCGGTGGCGGATGTGATCAAGGAGGATGCACCGCGGGCCGTGCGGGAGCTGCGCGAAATGGGGATCCGGGTGGTCATGCTCACCGGGGACAACGAGCGCACCGCCAGGGCGATCGGGGCTCAGGCCGGCGTGGACGAGGTGATCGCGGACGTTCTGCCGGAGGGAAAGGAAAGCGTGATCCGCTCCCTGAAAAAGCAGGGCAAGGTGCTCATGGTGGGCGACGGCATCAACGATGCCCCGGCCCTGACGGCGGCGGACACGGGCGCGGCCATCGGCGCGGGGACGGACGTGGCCATCGACGCGGCGGATGTGGTCCTGATGAAGAGCCGGATGGCGGATGTGCCCGCCGCGATCCGGCTGAGCCGGGCGACGCTGCGGAACATCCATCAGAATCTGTTCTGGGCCTTTTTCTATAACTGTGTGGGTATTCCGCTGGCAGCGGGAGTTTGGATCCCACTGTTCGGGTGGACCCTCAACCCCATGTTCGGAGCGGCGGCCATGAGCCTGTCCAGCTTTTGCGTGGTCACCAACGCCCTGCGGCTGAACCTGGCGAAGATCTACCGCACCGACAGGCGGCCCGGCCCGGGGCAGACGGGCCCGGACAGGCAAATTCCAGACAACCAACATTCAGGCGGTCAGAACCCTGACAGCCAGAGCCCGAACAGTCAGAGCTCAGCCAGTCAGAGCCCGGACAGTCAGAGCTCAGCCAGTCAAAGCCCGGACAGTCAGAGCTCAGCCAGTCAAAGCCCGAAAAGTCAGAGCCCAGACAGCCAAAGCCTGGACGGCCAAGGACGAAATGAGCAGGGCACCGGCATCCAAAATCCCGGTGCTGCGGATGCAAACAAATTTAATCAAAAAATGGAGGAAGAGACGATGCAGAAAACATTACAGGTGGAAGGTATGATGTGCGGACATTGTGAGGCCAGGGTCAAGAAGGCGCTGGAAGCTCTGGAGCAGGTGGAGGAGGCCGTGGTAAGCCATGAGAACGGCACCGCGGTGGTCAGCCTGAAGGAGGAGCTGCCGGACGAGATCCTGAAAAAGGCCGTGGAGGATCAGGATTACAAGGTGACCGCTGTCCGGTAATACCGGGCGGCGCCGGCCCGGCAGTTGGCGTATCAAAAGGATTTTACAAAATTTTATAGTTTCTTTATTGATTTCTATGCGCTGTGTGTTATATTAGTACTATAACAAGTGAACAGATAACCAGGGTGAGGAGGCAGCGTGTATGAATATTCAAAAGTTTACACAGAAATCGATGCAGGCTGTGGAAGGCTGCGAGAAGCTGGCCTATGAGTACGGCAACCAGGAGATCGAGCAGGAGCACCTGCTCTACAGTCTTTTGACCATAGAGGACAGCCTGATCTTAAAACTGATCGAGAAGATGGAGATCCAGCCGGAGCACTTTGTGGGCCGCGCCAGACAGGCGGTGGAGAAGCGCGTCAAGGTGCAGGGCGGAAACGTGTATGTGGGTCAGGATCTGAACAAGGTGCTGATCGGCGCCGAGGATGAGGCAAAGCATCTGGGGGACGAGTATGTTTCCGTGGAACACCTCTTTTTGGCCATGATCAAAGCGCCCAACCGGGAGATCGCCCAGATCTGGAAGGAATATGGGATCACCCGGGAGCGGTTTCTGCAGGCGCTCTCCACGGTGCGGGGAAATCAGCGCGTCACCAGCGACAATCCGGAGGCTACCTACGATACGCTGGAAAAATACGGACAGGAGCTGGTGGAAAAGGCCCGGAACCAGAAGCTGGATCCGGTCATCGGCAGAGATGCGGAGATCCGCAACGTCATCCGCATCCTCTCCCGTAAGACCAAAAATAACCCGGTCCTGATCGGGGAACCCGGCGTAGGTAAGACGGCGGTTGTGGAAGGACTGGCCCAGCGGATCGTGCGGGGCGATGTGCCCCAGGGGCTGAAGGACAAGAAGATCTTTGCCCTGGATATGGGAGCCCTGGTGGCGGGAGCCAAGTACCGGGGAGAATTTGAGGAGCGTCTGAAGGCCGTTTTGGAGGATGTCAAGAACAGCGACGGTCAGATCCTTCTGTTTATCGACGAGCTGCACACCATTGTGGGCGCCGGGAAAACGGACGGGGCCCTGGACGCCGGGAACATGCTAAAGCCCATGCTGGCCCGGGGGGAGCTGCATTGTATCGGAGCTACCACGCTGGATGAGTACCGGCAGTATATTGAGAAGGACGCGGCCCTGGAGAGACGGTTCCAGCCGGTCATGGTGGAGGAGCCCACGGTGGAGGACACGATTTCCATCCTGCGGGGGCTGAAGGAGCGCTACGAGGTGTACCATGGGGTGAAGATCATGGACAACGCGCTGGTGAGCGCCGCCACCCTGTCCAACCGCTATATCTCCGACCGCTTCCTTCCGGACAAGGCCATCGATCTGGTGGATGAGGCGTGTGCGCTGATCAAGACGGAGCTGGACAGTATGCCCACAGAGCTGGATGAGCTTCAGCGAAAGTGCGTGCAGATGGAGATCGAGGAGGCGGCCCTGAAGAAGGAGGACGACCGCCTGAGCAGGGAGCGCCTGGAGGATCTGCAGAAGGAACTGGCGGAGCTCAAGGACGCATTTGCCGCGAAGAAGGCCCAGTGGGACAACGAAAAGGCGTCCGTGGAGCGGCTCTCCCGTCTGCGTGAGCAGATCGACCAGGTGAACAGCGAGATCCAGATCGCCCAGCGGGAGGGCAACCTGGAGAAGGCGGCGGAGCTCAGCTACGGCAGACTGCCGGCGCTGAGAAAGGAACTGGAGGAGGAAGAGGAGCGCGTGGGAAGCGGGGATTTCTCCCTGGTGCACGAGCGTGTGTCGGATGAGGAGATCGCCAGGATCATCTCGCGCTGGACGGGCATTCCCGTGGCAAAGCTGACGGAAAGTGAGCGGAACAAGACCCTGCACCTGGACGAGGAGCTGCACCGAAGGGTGATCGGACAGGAGGAGGGGGTTACCAAGGTGACGGAGGCCATTCTCCGCTCCAAGGCCGGCATCAAGGATCCCTCCAAGCCCATCGGTTCCTTCCTGTTTTTGGGGCCCACCGGCGTGGGCAAGACGGAGCTGGCGAAATCGCTGGCGGCGGCTCTCTTTGACGATGAGAACAATATGGTCCGCATTGATATGAGCGAGTACATGGAGAAATATTCCGTGTCCCGGCTGATCGGGGCGCCTCCCGGATATGTGGGCTATGAGGAGGGCGGACAACTGACCGAGGCGGTTCGCAGGAAACCGTACAGCGTGGTGCTGTTCGACGAGATCGAGAAGGCGCACCCCGACGTGTTCAACGTGCTCCTGCAGGTGCTGGACGATGGCCGGATCACGGATTCCCAGGGAAGGACGGTGGATTTTAAGAACACTATCCTGATTATGACCTCCAACATCGGAGCCAGCTATCTGCTGGAGGGGATTGAGGAGAACGGAACCATCCGCCCGGAGGCGGAGGAGCGGGTGATGGGCGAGCTGCGGGCGCATTTCCGGCCGGAGTTTTTGAATCGTTTGGACGAGACCATCCTCTTTAAGCCCCTGACGAAGGAAAATATCGGAGGGATTATCCGCCTGATCATGGCGGATCTGAATACCCGACTGGCGGACCGGGAACTGTCGGTGGAGCTGTCGAAGGAGGCGGAGGACTTTATTGTGGAAAACGCTTACGATCCGGTGTACGGAGCCCGGCCTCTGAAGCGCTATATCCAGAAGCATGTGGAGACCCTGTCCGCAAGGCTGATCCTGGAGGATCGGGTAAAGACGGGGGACACCATCCGGATCCTGGTGGAAAACGGCGCCCTGAAGGCCCAAGTAGTCTGACAGAGAGGAAGATCGTATGCTGCCCAAAGACCCTGTGATGCTTTTAAGCTTTGTCAATTTGAAACTGCGGGATTACTACGGAAGCCTGGACGCGCTCTGCGAGGATCTGGACGTGGAGAAGGCAGAGATCCTGGAGCGGCTGTCCGGCATCCAATACCGCTACGATGAGGAGAAAAACCAGTTTGTGTAAATGTAACATTTGTACCTCCTGCGGAAGGTGCGGCAGGGTGGAGCAAAAGATCTCCATTCTCACCCACTCCGTCCTGGAGACGTCTCTGCCCTGGGAAAGGGAACGGGAGGCTTGCCCGGAGGCTGCAGACCGGGTGCGCCTAGCCGTGGCGGACATCGGGACCACCACCATCGCCCTGCGGCTGTACAGCCGGGAGGGGAAGGCGGAGGATACGTTTGTGCGGGTCAATCCGCAGACGGAGTTTGGGGCGGATGTGATCTCCCGCATACAGGCGGCGGAAGAGGAAGCGGCGGCAAGGCGGATGCGGGAGTCGGTCACGGAGGTGCTGCGCCAGGGGCTTGCGCAGTTCCTGGGCCGTGTTTCGCCGGGGGAGTCGCTTTATCTGGTGACTGCCGCCAACACCACCATGAAATACCTGCTTATGGGGTACGACCCGGCGGAGCTGGGGAGAGCGCCTTTTCTGGCCAGTCATCTGAATACGGAGCACATGGTCATTCACACGGACCGGACCGATGTCCCAGGGATCCTTCTCCCTGGGCTGTCCGCGTTTGTGGGAGGGGATATCACGGCGGGGATCCTTGCCAGCGGTATGGCGGAGCGGGAGGAGCTGACCCTGCTCATCGACCTGGGAACCAACGGGGAGCTGGCGCTGGGGAACCGGCGGCGCATCCTGGCGTGCGCTACGGCGGCGGGGCCCGCCTTTGAGGGCGGTGTAAACCGCGGCGTCTGGGGGGCGGACATGAT
>CANPWJ010000181.1 GCA_947584035.1 uncultured Acetatifactor sp.
TGCTCAAATGTCCGTATCGGGTCTGGCGCCCGTCCGGATGGTCGATGTAGACCACATAGCCGTAGCCGCTTCCCCATCCTGCCCGCACTACCGTTCCGCCGCTGGAGGCAAATACCGCCGTTCCCGTAGGAACCGCCCAGTCCACGCCCTTGTGGTAGGTGCTGGCTCCCTTGATCCCGGTGTTCCTGCGGCCAAACCCGGAGGTCTGGCGTCCTCCGGAGATCGGCTTGATGTAGGTGGGCGGCACAATGGTCCCGCGCATCACGACCTTCGGCACCGCCTCCATGAGGATCTCCTCCTTTAGGATTTCCCGGGATACCTCCTCGTCATTCACATAGTGGACATCTGCCACAATTTTCCGAAAGCCCGCGGAAGGCTGCTGAAGCACCTCGGTCTGATTGGTGTACCACTGGTCATTGTCCACATAGACGATGTCCGCGTCGTAGATCTCCTCGTAATAATTTTCCTCCATGCGCTCCACCGAGAGCTCCGGCTCCGGCACCGTGATGAACAGCTTGTCCCCCACGCGGATGGTGGAGTTTTCGTCCTCCAGCAGATGGCTGTTCATCTCGATGATGCGGTCCATGGGGATATTGACCTTGATGGCGATCTCGGAGAGCGTATCCCCGGAAACCACCTCGTACTCGCTGGGCGTCTCCTGCTCCTTCGTCACCTCGTCCACCGCCGTCTCCAGAGCGGTCAGCTGGTCCTCCGGCAGATAGGTCTCCACGATCTCTACCTCCTCGGTAAATCCCATGGTTTTAAGCCCTAAATCGTAGTCCTCAAAATCCTTTTCCAGCGTGTCCTCCGCGCCGGTCCCCGCCTGGTCAAAAAAGGTCTGGACACCCGCCTCCATAAAGTTCACGTTCGCCACGGAGCCGGAACCCGCCTCCACCAGGTCCACCACATTGGCGGTCAGCACGCCGAATTCCCGCTCCGAATCGTGCACCAGCTCCACACGGAACAGGCCCTCGCTGTCGTATTGATCCAGAGCGGTCTGCAGCAGGGTGCGCACCTCCTCCGCGCTGGCCAGATTGACCATGTACTCGTTGACTTTCATGGTGTAGGAGCGGTGCATGGTCTCACGCACATTGTCCCGCAGGATCTCCTCCATGGCGTTCTGCAGCGCCTGATCCCCGTCCACTGCGCCCCAGAGCACCTCCTCGCCGGACAGCGTCATATCCGCGTCGATAAAGGTGAGCTCCTGGCTTTCCGAGGCGATCCTCCTGCGGGCCGCCGTCAAAAGCTCCCAGGCTCTGTCCTTATCCCCGATGGCCCCGATTTCCGAGCCGTTGATAAAAATATGAAAAAAATTCTCTCCCGTCCGCTCAAAGACCGTGTAGCCTCTTCCAAAAAGCATACATACAAACAGCGTGAGAAGCGATATCCTCACGTATGTAAGTGTCAGTTTTCTATGGTAACATGCAATACGCTTCATTTGTCTCCTGTCCCTATCATTTCCCATGGCTTGTCCCAGCGGGCAGCGCGCTCCCCGCCTTCCCGAATATCCGCAAAACACAACAAATTTATTCTATCAGCATTTGTCAGGGTTGTAAAGAGGCACCCAAACGGTTAAAATAACTTTTGGAAGGGAGGCTTCGGTATGCAGATCATCTTTCACATTGACGTAAATTCCGCTTTTTTAAGCTGGTCTGCCCTGGCCGCCCTCCAGGCCGGATCCGGAACCGATCTGCGCCGGATCCCCTCCATCGTCGGCGGCGACATGGCCAAAAGACACGGCGTCGTGCTCGCAAAGTCTATTCCCGCCAAACAGTACGGCATCACCACCGGGGAACCCGTGGTAAACGCGTTCCGCAAATGTCCCCACCTGGTGATGGTTCCCCCGGACCACACCCTCTACCAGCAGAAGAGCCGGGCGCTTATGGAATACCTGTTCCATATCTGTCCCGATATCGAGCAGGTAAGCATCGATGAATGTTATATGGATTATACCCCCATCTCCGGAAAATATGCGTCTCCCGAAGCGGCAGCCGCCTTCCTCAAGGACTCCGTCCGGGAGACCTTCGGCTTTACGGTCAACGTGGGGATCTCCGACCGCAAGGTGCTGGCCAAGATGGCTTCCGATTTCCGGAAGCCGGACCTGGTGCACACGCTCTATTCCTGGGAGATCCGGGAGAAGCTCTGGCCGCTCCCCGCGTCCTCCCTTTACATGTGCGGCCGCTCCAGCGCGGAGGTTCTGCGCAAGCTGGGGATCGGCACCATCGGGGAATTGGCCCAGGCGGATCCCGGCATCCTGGAAGCGCACCTGAAAAGCCATGGGCGCATCCTCTGGCAGTACGCCAACGGCCAGGACGACTCGCAGGTGCTGCCGGAGCCCGCCAAGGCCAAGGGGATCGGCAATTCCATTACGCTGCGCAGGGACGTGACGGACCGCGCGGAGGCACAGAAGGCCCTGCTGCACCTGGCGGAATCCGTGGGCGAACGGCTGCGCGCTTCCCATCAGCTGGCCGGACTGGTCTGCACGGAGATCAAGTACAACACCTTCCGTTCCGTTTCCCACCAGATGTCCCTGGACACTCCCACCTCCTCCACGGACGTGATCTATCATTGTGCCTGTACCCTCTTCGACGAGCTGTGGAACCGGACGCCCATCCGGCTGCTGGGAGTGCGCACCGCCAAGCTCTCCGAGGAAAACGAACCGGTACAGCTGAACCTGTTCGACTACCAGGCTCCGGTCTCGGAAAAACAACAGAAGCTGGACGCGGCCCTGGACCAGATCCGCCGCCGCTTCGGAAAGGACGCCATAAAAAGAGGGAGTCTCTTGGACTCCCGGGACGACTATCAAAAGCACTGACCTGCATTCACTTTTTCCGGACGTTCTTCTTCACACTGTAGCCAAAGGTTCCCAGCCGCTTGCCGCAGGCCAGGTAGGCGCCGTGGGAGTACACAATGGGCTCCGCCTTCTCCAGACAAAACCGGTTTTTGTCATCCAGGTACTGCTTGTCCGCATGGACCGCCGCCACCTCCGCCAGGAACATATCGTGGGAGCCCAGCGGCAGGATCCGGGTGACCCGGCACTCAATGTTGACCGGGCTCTCCCCGATCAGCGGCGCCTTCACCTCTTTTCCTGACAAAGGTGTCAGATTCATCTCCCGAAATTTATCCACCTCTCTGCCGCTCCGGACGCCGCAGTAATCCGTGGCATAGACCAGCTCCTTCGTGGTCAGGTTGATCACAAACTCCCCGGTTTCCTTAAGGATCGGATAGGAATAGCGCTCCGGGCGGACGGAGATCGACACCATGGGCGGGTCGGAGCAGACCGTCCCCACCCACGCCAGCGTGATAATATTATAGCGCCCGTCCCGATCGGCCATACTCGCCATCACCACGGGCAGGGGGTAGAGCATATTGCCCGGCCTCCACACTTCCTTTTCCATACGCTCCCTCATCCGAAGATATGCAGCAGATTCAAGATCTGTGCCACCAGTCCCAGGACGGAAAAGACCAGCGCCCCCAGGGAGATGCCAAACACAGCCTTGAGCTTCCCGGTCAGCTTCTTGACGGACTCGTTTACGTTTTCGGTCTGCTTGCCGCTCTCCTCCACCACGATCGCCTGCACGTTCCGGTACACCTTCACACATTCCTTGTGGACATTTTCGCCGGACTCCTGGAGCTGCGCCGAGATCCCATCCTTGATCTCATCCAGGTTTGGCTGGTTCTGCTGCAGCTCCTCCAGCTTTCTGTGGCTTTCCTCCGAGAGCGTCTGAAGCTTCTGGGTACTCTCCTCCGACAGTTCCTGCAGCTTCCGGCTGCTCTCCTCCGACAGCTCCTGCAGCTTCCGGCTGCCCTCCTCCGAGAGGCTTTCCAGCTGCTGGCGGTTTGCCGCGGCGGCCTCCTGCAGATGGGAACGGCTCTCCTCCACCAGCTGCTGAATCCCGGTGGTATCCACCTGGGCGCTCTCCAGCTTCGCAAGCCCTTCCTCGGAAATCCGCTGCAGCTGCGCCCCGTTCTCCGCAGAAAGCTTCTTCAGCTGTGCTTCACTCTCCGCCGAGAGCCGTTTCATCTGCGCCTCGCTCTCCGCGGAAAGCTTCCGCAGCTGCTCCCGGTTCTCCTCCATCAGGCGGCTCAGCCCGGCGGTGTCCGCCTGCGCGTCGCTCATCCTCAGGACGCCGGCCTCCACCAGACGGTATATTTCAGGGGCGATCTTGTCGTTGACCAGTCTGCTCATCTGGTCGTTCACCGCTTTCATCTGCTTCAGGCACTCATGGTATTCTCCGATCTGCCCGCGCAGCTGATTCAGCTCCTCCGTTTCTGCCGCGGTATTGGCCCGTATCATCTCCTGCGCCGTCAGTCTCTGTGCCAGCTTGTCCATAAAAGTATCCATCCGTCTTCCTCCAGCCATTTTTCGTCATTTCCTCATCCTGATTCTCATGCGTTTGCTCTGCGGGATCTCCCATCCGCAGGAAGAATATCGTATCTCTATTCATTCTATCATTTTTTCAGTTCCGTGACAATAGAAACCGCCGCCCTTTGTTTTTGTGCACTTTGCATAGTTTTTTATGCTTTTTCAAACGTCCTTTGTAAAATTCATCAAGCTTTTACATATCGTTCATAATTTGTTCATAATTTATTGCTATACTATGTTTACAGATGAGGGACACCTCCCAGAAGCAAAGATTAGATAAATTTTTTCATAATAGCCCGGGTGCCGAAAGGCGCTCGGGCACTCCTCATTTTCGGGGCAAAATATTCGAACGCAAACTAACCGAACGTAAAACGGCGCAGGATCCGCTCCTGCGCCATGTTGTGATTCCGCTATGACGTTTTCTTTCTCATCTCATGCCCCGGCTTCCCCCGCGTGGCCTATGGAGAGGATCTCCTCGTTCAGGGACAGCATCCTGGCATCCAGATCGGCAACCATCTTGGCACATTCCACCAGCTCGCTGCGGATGTGCTCCGGCGCGTCCCCCTCGAACTTGTAATGGATCTTGTGCTCCAGGCTGGCCCAAAAGTCCATGGCGACCGTGCGGATCTGGATCTCCACCTTGGTGTCCACAATGCGGTCAGACAGATAGACCGGGATCGTCACGATCATGTGATAGCTCTTGTAGCCGCTGGCCTTCGGGAAGGTGATATAATCCTTGACGCCCACCACCTTGATGTCCTTCTGCTCGCTGATCATAGC
>CANPWJ010000182.1 GCA_947584035.1 uncultured Acetatifactor sp.
GCCGGGGAGCTTACGGGGCCGCTTGCGGGCGTTCCAGCGGCCGTCAAGGACAATCTCTGCACGGAGGGGATGCGCACCACCTGCTCCTCCAGAATCCTGGAAAATTTTGTCCCCACTTACACGGCGGAGGCCGTGCGCAATCTGGAACAGGCGGGGGTGGTGGTCATCGGAAAGACCAATATGGATGAATTTGCCATGGGCTCCACCACGGAGACCTCCTACTACGGGGTGACCCGGAATCCGCGGAATGTGGAGCATGTGCCGGGCGGCTCCTCCGGCGGCTCCGCGGCGGCGGTGGCCGGGGAGGAATGTTTCTTTGCGCTGGGCTCCGACACGGGCGGCTCCATCCGGCAGCCGGCCTCCTACTGCGGGGTGGTGGGGATGAAACCCACCTACGGGACGGTGTCCCGCTACGGGCTGATCGCCTATGGTTCTTCTCTGGATCAGATCGGGCCCCTGGCGAAGGATGTGACGGACTGCGCCGCGATCCTGGAGACCATCGCCTCCCGCGACGAAAAGGATTCCACCTCCATGGAGCGGAAGGACACGGACTTTACCTCCGCCCTTGTGGAGGATGTGAAGGGGCTCCGCATCGGCATCCCCCGGGATTATTTCGGCGACGGGCTGGATCCGGAGGTGAGACAGGCGGTGCTTGCGGCGGCGGAGGTGCTGAAGAGCCGCGGCGCCATCCTGGAGGAATTTGACTTAAGCCTGGTGGAGTACGCCATTCCTACTTACTACACCATCGCGGCGGCGGAGGCCAGCTCCAACCTGGAGCGGTTCGACGGGGTCAAGTACGGGTACCGGGCGAAGGACGCGCAGGAGCTCCACCGGATGTACAAGAGGACCCGGTCGGAGGGCTTTGGCCCGGAGGTGAAGCGGCGCATCATGCTGGGATCCTTCGTGCTGAGCTCCGGCTATTACGACGCCTATTACCTGAAGGCGCTGCGCGTGAAGGCGCTGATCAAGAAGGCGTTTGACGCGGCCTTTGCGAAATACGATGTGATCCTGGGGCCGGTGGCTCCCACCACGGCGCCCAGGCTGGGGGAGAGCCTGTCGGATCCCCTTCGGATGTACCTGGGAGACATCTACACCATCTCCGTGAACCTGGCGGGGCTGCCTGGGATCAGCGTTCCCTGCGGACAGGACGGGAGCGGGCTCCCCATCGGGCTGCAGCTGATCGGAGACTGTTTTCAGGAAAAAAAGCTGATCCGTGCCGCGTATACCTATGAACAGGCGGTTCGGCCGAAGCAGACACGGGAATAGAGGGAAGGAGCCGCTGCGGGCGGCGGAAGGTGAGGAATTATGGCGAAGCAATATGAGACCGTGATCGGTCTGGAAGTGCATGTAGAGCTGGCGACAAGGACAAAGATCTTCTGCGGCTGCTCCACCGCCTTCGGCGGGGCACCCAACACACACACCTGCCCGGTGTGCACCGGGATGCCGGGCTCTCTGCCCGTGCTGAACAGGCGGGTGGTGGAGCTGGCCATGGGCGTGGGGCTTGCGACGAACTGCAGGATCACACAGTACTGCAAATTTGATCGGAAAAACTATTTTTATCCGGACAATCCGCAGAACTATCAGATCTCCCAGCTGTACCTTCCCATCTGCCGGGACGGGTATGTGGAGATCCGGACGCCGGAGGGCGAAAAGAAGGTGCGGATCCACGAGATCCATATGGAGGAGGACGCGGGCAAGCTGATCCACGACGAGTGGGAGGACGCCACCCTGGTGGATTACAACCGCTCCGGGGTCCCGCTGATCGAGATCGTCTCGGAGCCGGATATGCTGCGTATGCTGATCCAGTACCTGGGAGCTTCCGACTGCAAGCTGCAGGAGGGCTCCATGCGCGCGGACGTGAACCTGTCCGTCCGGGAGGCGGGGGCGGACGCGTTCGGCATCCGCACGGAGATGAAGAACCTGAACTCCTTCCGCGCGATCTCCAGGGCCATCGAAGGGGAGCGGGAGCGGCAGATCGAGCTGCTCGAGGCCGGAGAAAAGGTGGTGCAGGAGACCCGCAGATGGGACGACGGGAAGGAGTGCTCCTATCCCATGCGCTCCAAGGAGGATGCGCAGGACTACCGCTATTTCCCGGATCCGGATCTGGTGCCGGTGTATATCAGCGACGAGTGGCTGGAGCGTGTCCGGGCCGCGCAGCCGGAGTTCCGTGAGGCGAAGATGGAGCGTTACCGGGAGGAGTACGATATACCGGAGTACGATATAGAGATCATCACCGGTTCCAAGCACCTGGCGGATCTCTTCGAGGCCACGGTAGCCATCTGCGGCCAGCCCAAGAAGGTGTCCAACTGGCTGATGGTGGAGACTCTCCGCCTTCTGAAGGAACGGGAGATGGATCCCGAGGATCTTCGGTTTTCCCCGGAGCATCTGGCGGCGCTCATCGATCTGACGGAGCGGAAGGTCATCAACTCCACGGTGGCCAAGGAGGTGTTTGAAGTCCTGTTTGACGAGGACGTGGATCCGGTGCGGTATGTGGAGGAGAAGGGGCTTAAGATGGTCAGCGACGAGGGCGCCCTGCGAAAGACGGTGGAGGAAGTGATCGCCGCCAATCCCCAGTCGGTGGAGGACTACCGAAACGGCAAGGAGAAGGCCATCGGCTTCCTGGTGGGACAGACCATGAAGGCCATGAAGGGAAAGGCGGACCCGGCAAGCGTGAACCGGCTGTTAAAGGAGCTGCTTTAATTCTTTAATTGGCCGCAGGGGCGGCGTCATTCCATTCCCAGCAGAAACGCGATAAACTTCTGGGACATGTCCTTGCGGCTGGAATTGGGCATCAGCCCCACCACGATCCGGTCGCCCTCCGCGAAGTAGTAGTTGGAGGTCAGGAGTTCGGAGCTCTCCACATAGACGCCGACGGGGACGGGATCTGCCATCTGGTCCGGCCGGGTGGGGTCCGGGATGTCCGGGTTAAAGACATAGTTGCTCTTGCGGGTGTCCTCGATCACCTGCTCCATGACGGGCCGGTCCACATAGTAGAGATAGGGGGAGAGCGCGTCCAGCTGCTCCTGGGTGAAGGAGTCCCGCAGGTCGGAGAGCACGCCCTCCATGGCGTAGTGGGCAAAGAGGTCGTCGCCCGCGACGATCACATCCAGCTGGCCGGAGGCGACGGCGCTGGACAGCTTCTGCACCGAATAGATGGACAGCTCGTCCAGGTAGTCAAAGCTGATCCGCATGGCGTCGTCCAGGATCGCCTGGTTGTCCGCGGGATCGATCCCGGTGTAGGTGAGAAATTGGTCGGCCAGGCTGCCCTCCTGGTTCAGCTTGGTGCTGTTCAGCATGGCGGCGTAGAATACCTCCGTTTTTTGCCCCAGGACATGGGACAGGAAGGAGACCACCACCACCAGCAGCACGATGCCGCCGATCAGGTGCCATTTATAGTAATCCCAGAAGTAGCCCAGCTTCTGTTTCAGGGTTCCGTGTTTCAAGGCTTCTCGTTCTTCTTTAAATTCATCCATTACCGGCATGGGAAATACCTACCTTTCAAAATGCTTTTCTTCTATATATACTTTTCTTCTATATATTAAAAGGTTCTGTCCGGAAAGTCAATGGAAGCGTCGTCCGGAGAATCTAAAAAAAGGATAAAGTGTAAAAAAGGATAAAGTGCAAACCGCTTGCAACTTGGCAGGAGATGTTATATCATAGAAACAGGCAGTTGCGGGTAAAAACAGCAGGAAGGGGAACACAGTATGAACAACGATACGTATGTGGAATGTTTGATTCAGGCGAAGGCTTCCGGAATGGGGCTTTTTTTTAAGGTTTTGCTCATCGTCCTGACGGTGATCTTTGGGCTCTCTTCGGTTCTGTTCGGGACGCTGGGAGTGCTGTTGGCGATCCTCACAGGCGCGGGCGCTTATTTTGTCAATCTGTTCACGAATCTGGAGTACGAGTATCTCTATCTGGACAAGGAGATCACGGTGGACAAGGTGATGGCCAAGTCCCGGCGCAAGCGGGTAGGGGTGTACACCGTGGACCGCATGGAGATCCTTGCGCCCATCCATTCCCACCGACTGGACAGCTACCGGAACCGTGATGTGAAGCGCAGGGATTACAGCGTGGGCCAGGCGTTGAAGCCCGATCTGCGGTACGCCATGTATTATGAGGGCGGGGAGGTAGTGCTCTTAAGCCCCTCTCCGGAATTTGTGAAGGCGGTGCAGAACGTGGCGCCGCGCAAGGTCTTTACGGACTGATTGCGAAATGCCTGTTGACAGTGCGGGGAAACTCTGCTAAACTCTTTGGAAATACTAATGTTTCGGACAAATTCATACAGGAGGAAAGAAAATGGGACAGATTATTGGTGAAGGCATTACGTTTGACGACGTACTCTTGGTTCCGGCGTACTCACAGGTCATTCCCAATCAGGTGGAGCTGTCCACCTGGCTGACCAAAAAGATCCGGCTGAACATCCCGATGATGAGCGCCGGCATGGACACGGTGACGGAACATCGGATGGCGATCGCCATGGCAAGGCAGGGCGGCATCGGTATCATCCACAAGAATATGTCGATCGAGGCCCAGGCGGAAGAGGTGGACAAGGTAAAGCGCTCCGAGAACGGTGTCATCACGGATCCCTTTTCCCTCACTCCGGAGCATACGCTGGGGGACGCGGATGCGCTGATGGCCAAGTTCCGCATTTCCGGCGTGCCCATCACCGAGGGCCGCAAACTGGTGGGGATCATCACCAACCGGGATCTGAAGTTTGAGACGGACTTTACCAAGAAGATCAAGGAATCCATGACCAGCGAGGGCCTGATCACCGCCCAGGAGGGGATCACGCTGGACGAGGCGAAGGAGATCCTGGCCAAGGCCAGGAAGGAGAAGCTTCCCATTGTGGACAAGGACTTTAACCTGAAGGGCCTGATCACCATTAAGGATATCGAGAAAACCATCAAGTATCCGCTGGCGGCCAAGGATTCCCAGGGGAGACTGCTCTGCGGCGCCGGCGTGGGCATCACCGCCAATGTGCTGGACCGTGTGGGAGCGCTGGTGGATGCCAAGGTGGACGTGGTGGTGCTGGATTCGGCCCACGGCCATTCGGAGAATGTGCTCCGCTGTGTCCGGATGATCAAGGAGAAATACC
>CANPWJ010000183.1 GCA_947584035.1 uncultured Acetatifactor sp.
AGAAATTTTTTGAGGAGGAGCGCCCGGAGTATGTGTTCCTGGCGGCGGCCAAGGTGGGCGGCATTCTGGCCAACAGCGAGGCCCTCGCGGACTTTATGTACGAAAACATGATCCTGGAGATGAACGTGATCCATGCCGCCTGGCAGAACGGGTGCAGGAAGCTTCTCTTTTTGGGGAGCAGCTGCATCTACCCCCGCATGGCGCCCCAGCCCATGAAGGAGGACTGTCTGCTGACCTCGGAGCTGGAAAAGACCAACGAGGCATACGCGCTGGCGAAGATCTCCGGGCTGAAATATTGTGAGTATCTGAACCGGCAGTACGGGACGGACTATATCAGCGTGATGCCCACCAATCTGTACGGGCCCAACGACAACTATCATCCCACCCACAGCCATGTGCTTCCGGCGCTGATCCGCCGCTTCCACGAGGCGAAGGAGTCCGGGGCGGAGGAGGTGGTCTGCTGGGGAACGGGCAAGCCGCTGCGGGAATTTCTGTATGTGGACGATCTGGCGGATGCCTGTGTATATCTGATGAACACCTACAGCGGGAACGAGACGGTCAACCTGGGAACCGGCAAGGAGCTGACGATCCGGGAGCTGACGGAGATGGTCGCCAGGGTGGTGGGCTATACCGGGAAGATCAAATGGGATACGTCCAAGCCGGACGGCACCCCCAGGAAGCTGCTGGATGTGAGCAAGCTGGAGCGCCTGGGGTACCATTACACCACGGAGCTGGAGGACGGGATCCGTCTGGCCTACGAGGATTTCCTGAACAATCCGATGCGGGTGGAGCGCTGAGGGAGGAATTAAATGGAAGAATATCAGAAGTGTGCGGAGGATATGCTCCGGTTTATCGGGAGGAGCCCCAGCAGCTTCCACGCGGTGGAGGCCATCCGGCAGCGGCTGTCCGCGGAAGGGTTCCGGGAGCTTGCAGAGGCCGATCCCTGGGAGCTGTCCCGGGGAGAGGGATATTTCGTGACGCGGAACGATTCCTCCCTGATCGCCTTTCGTCTGCCCGGCGGGGCGGAGCCGAAGGGCTTTCATATCGTCGCCTCCCACAGTGATTCTCCCACCTTTAAGGTGAAGGAGAAGCCGGAGCTTCGGGTGGAGGAGCGGTATGTATGCCTGAATACGGAGAAATACGGGGGCATGATCCTCTCCACCTGGCTGGACCGCCCCCTGTCCCTGGCCGGCCGGATCGCGGTGCGCGAAGGAAACCGGATTGTGACCAAATTGGTCAACATCGACAGGGATCTGCTGGTGATACCGAATTTGGCCATCCACATGAACCGCGATATGAATAAGGGAGTGGAGTACAATCCCCAGACGGACATGCGCCCTCTCTTTGCCGATGGAGAGGAGAACGGCGGCGCGGATCTTCTCCGCAGGGAGCTTGCGCTGACTGCAGGAGTCAACGAAGAGGATATCCTGGGACAGGATCTCTTTTTGTATGTGCGGGAGCCGGGAAGGCTCCTGGGAAAGGACGGCGCGTTCGTGCTCTCCCCGAGACTGGACGACCTGCAGTGCGTGTATGCCTCCCTGGAAGCCTTCGCGGAGAGCTGCCCAGAGGAATATATCAATGTCTGCGCGGTGTTTGACAGCGAGGAGGTGGGGAGCTCCACCCGGCAGGGAGCGGCCTCTACCTTTCTGTCCGATACGCTGGAGCGCGTCGGGGAGAGTCTGGGGGCGAGCCGGAGCCGCTTCCACAGGTGGGTGGCGGAAAGCTTCCTGATCTCCGCGGACAACGCCCACGCGGTGCACCCCAATCACCCGGAGAAGGCGGATCCCACCAACCGGCCCTACCTGAACGGCGGGATCGTCCTCAAGCACCACGGCGGACAGAAGTACACCACGGACGCGGTCTCGGCGGCACAGGTCCGGCGGATCTGCGCTGCGGCGGGAGTGCCCCTTCAAACCTATGCCAACCGCTCGGATGTGGCGGGAGGCTCCACGCTGGGCAATCTTTCCGTGTGCCATGTGCCGGTGCCCTCCGCGGATATCGGGCTGCCTCAGCTCGCCATGCACTCAGCGGTGGAGACCGCCGGAGGGAAGGATACGGCCTACGCGGTCAGGGCGCTGAAGGTATTTTACGGAGAGTGAGTCTGCGTGGAGTGAGGCTGTGGAGAGTGAGTCTGCGGGGAAGGAGGCTGCGGAGCGCCGCCCGGTTCCTCGGCGTTCTCCTGAAGGATCATGCGCTTGATCCGGGTGTAGTTCTTTTCGGGGATGGGAAGCGCCGTCCCGTCCGACAGCGTCACGAAGAAGCGGCGGATCTCCCGCACGTGGGCGGGGTTTAACAGATAGCTGGCGTGTACGCGCAGAAAGAGCCCCGGGTATTTCTTTTCCAGTCCCGGCAGCGTCTCCCGGAGCAGGACGACGCCGTCCGTGGTGTGCATTTGCAGCCGGGCGGAGTGCTTGACGGTTTCAAAGTATAAGATGTGGTCCGCGGCGGTGCGGTGCACGCTCATGTCCGAGGCCTTTACGGTCACGTAGCGCCCCGGCCTGGCCGGGGGAAGCGCCGCCGCGGAGGTATGTTCGTAGTGGACGGGGTACACCATGTCCTGGCTGCTGTTTTCCTGCCAGTTGCTGATGTGCAGCAGGACGATCTCCTGCCGGGAGTCCCATCCGGAGACGGTGCGCACCCGCTTCTCCCGCCAGGTATAGTGGATCCACTGATTGTGCACATACGTGTTGCCGCTGGGGTAATGGGTGTAGATGTCGTAGTGCAGGAGGATCTCCTTCACGCGGCTGTGGGGGGAGACGCACCGGGCCTTGATGTCGCCCAGGGTGAAGGTCAGGGCGTGTTTTTCGGCCTTCCAGATCCGGATCACGTTTTCCCGGCCCTGAATCTGCTGGCGCTCGGCGGGCCCGATCCATAAAATATCGTCGCTGATGTTCTCAAAGAACGGCTCCAGATTGTTCTTATAATATTCGGTGATGATGTAGATGGAACGATCGATCAGATCCTCTGTTTTCATGGCGTCCTTTCTGTCCTGCGGATCCCGGTCCGCATTCTCCGCAGGGTTTCCTTCCGTGGGTTTTTCATTTGTACCAAGAACATAATACAACAGTACATTCAAAAAAGCAAGCGATATAGCATAAATTGCAAGTGAAATGACGGAAAAGGGTTGCATTTTGGGCGTATACCGTGTATAACCATTTCGTTTAAGCATTTATAATTTTGGAAATATTGTTTCGGAAAGAACAGCGGCCGCAAAGTGCTGCGGCCGGATAAAAACAGGAGAGAACAATGGCAAACTGGGTATTGGTAGTAGATGACAACACGTCGAATCTGACGATGGCGAACCGTATTCTGGGCGAGGCGGGGATGCGGGTGAGCTGTGTGAAATCGGGGGAGGCGGCGCTCAAATTTCTGGGGTGCAATAAGCCCGACCTGATCCTTCTGGACGTGCATATGCCGGGGATGGACGGGTTTGAGACGATGGCGGCCGTCCGCGGGAATCCGGAAACCGCCGACCTCCCGGTCATCTTCCTCACGGCGGACGACGACAACGAGACGGAGATGAAGGGACTGAACGCGGGGGCGATGGACTTTATCAAAAAGCCCTTTGTGCCGGAGGTGCTCCTGCTGCGGGTGAACCATATCGCGGAGCTGGTCCGCTTACAGTCGGATCTGGCCCACGAGGTGGAGGAAAAGACCCAGGAGGTGATGGAGCAGCACAAGAAGCTGGAAAAGATTTCGGTGCAGATCATCGAGAGCCTCTCCAGCGCCATCGACGCCAAGGACGCCTACACCAACGGACATTCCTCCCGGGTGGCGGAATATTCCCGGGCCATCGCCAAGCGGGCCGGCCTGTCGAAGAAGGAGCAGGAGGACATCTATGTGATGGGCCTTCTCCACGACGTGGGAAAGATCGGGATATCCGACGCGATCATCAATAAGCCCGCCAAGCTGACGGATGAGGAGTACGCGGTCATCAAGACCCATCCGGTCCTGGGGGAGAAGATCCTGGAGAACATCACCGAATTCCCCAAGCTGGTGACGGGCGCCCGGTTCCATCACGAGCGCTACGACGGGGGCGGTTATCCCGACGGCCTGTCCGGGGAAGCGATCCCGCTGGAGGCCAGGATCATCGCGGTGGCGGATGCCTACGACGCCATGAGCTCCCGGAGAAGCTACCGGGACATCCTGCCCCAGGAGACGGTCCGGGCGGAGATCGAAAAGGGAAAGGGGACGCAGTTTGACCCCGTGTTCGCGGATATCCTGCTGTCCATGATGAACGAGGACGCAGAGTACCAGATGAAGGAGAAATAGGAGGAGCTATGCACGAGTCTGAAAAGAGGCAGGTGTCTTATCTCACGCTGCTGATCTTTTATACGGTTTTTCTGACGGTTTTGACGGCCGAGACGATCCTGCTGGGATGGGATCTGTACGCTGCGCTGCGTCTGCTGGCGGCGCTTGTAGTCTGCTGGGTGGTACATATCCGGGGCAAGGTTCCGGACGCGGTCAAAAAGTGGCTGTATATCGCGCTGATGCTGCTGTCCTTCTCCTTCTACGGGATCCACGAGACCAGCTTTTTTGACCTGGCCCCGGTGATGATCGCAGTGATCGTGCTCTGCTTTGTGGGGGGCTTTAACAGCGCCATCCCCTGGTGCGCGGCCAATTACTTCCTGGTGCTGCTCTGGGACCTGCGCTTCGTGCGGGACGGCCGGATCGAGCTGTCGGCGCTCAATGTCTCCCGGATCCTGCTCCATATGGGCCTGGTCCTGCTGGTGTGCCGTCTGGCCGGGATCCTGTCGGATCGGCAGAAGCGGGAGCGGAAGGAGGCCCAGAAGCTGATCAGCGAGCTGGAGGAGACCAACCGCAGGACGGAGGACTTTCTGGCCAATGTGTCCCATGAGCTCAGGACCCCCATCAACGCGGTGACGGGGCTTACCACCGTGCTGCTGAAAAACGAGGAGGACAGCTGGAAGCGGGGGAACCTGCTGTCCATGCAGAAGGCGGGGCACCGGCTGTTCCGCCAGATCGAGGACATTCTGGACTATACGGAGATCGACACCGGCAGCGTTACCGTCAGCGAGGAGGATTACATGGTCTCCTC
>CANPWJ010000184.1 GCA_947584035.1 uncultured Acetatifactor sp.
TAAAATCAAAAATAAAAGTCCAGCATTTATGCGGATTTCAAGACTTTTTGGTGTAAAATTGGATTACTTATTATGTGTACCAGATGACGCCGTATGACCTGTGCTGAAGCGGATGAGAGCGGACGGCGCGCAGGAAAACGATGAAATGGCTCCGGGAGCACCCGGAGGGACGAGGGAGATAACGGAAGATGAAATCGATCAATTTTACCTGGAAGTACCTTTCCCTGTTGTTTGCGGTCCTGTCGGTGTTCCTGTTTTTTAACAGGGAAATCTATCGGCAGAATTTTGAGGAGGGAGAGATCTGTGAATATCTGTCGGCCGGACAGTATTATGTGGAGATATACTATGACAACGAGACGGCGGATGCTCCCTTTTCCCTGGTGGACGAGTCGTTTGTGTCACAGGACAACCGGCAGGGCCGCACGCTGCTGGAGGGAGGGCTGCCGGCAGGGCGGGGAGTACTGCCATTCAACATAGACGTGGAAACGGACGCCCGAAACATTACCCTGTGGAGCCAGGGAGGGATTCGCGGCTGGTATGTCCAGGGGATCCATCTCATGTGCTATGACAATTTTCTTCTCTCGTTTCTGTTTCTGCTGCTGGCCGGGGGAACCCTCGTCTATGGCGGCAGATATTATAAAAAAGAGCATAACCGGATCCTTTTGCTGATCGGGGTGGGACTGCTTGCGTCAATCCCCCTGTTCAACAACTATATGATCATCGGGCATGATTCGGCATTTCACCTGGCCCGCATCAACGGGATCTATGAGGGGCTGCGGGACGGCCAGTTCCCGGTACGGCTCAATCCCCTGCAGCTGGACGGCTATGGGTACGCGTCGGGGCTTCTTTACCCGCAGCTGTTTTTCTATTTTCCGGCGGTCCTGAAATTTTTGAATATTTCCACCATGCTGGGGATGAAGCTCCTGCTCCTGGCCGTCAATATGGGAACGGTATTTTTGGCTTATTACGGGGTGAAGGCCGTCTGTCAGAACGAAAGGGCGGCGTGGCTTGCCGCTGTTCTGTATACGCTCAATCCGTACCGTCTGATCAATTTTTACGTGCGAGGGGCGGTGGGAGAGTGCATGGCCATGGCCTTCTTTCCGCTGGTGCTGTGGGGGATCTATGAGATCCTGTGGAAAGATTCCCGAAAGTGGTGGATCCTGTTTGCGGGGATGACGGGCGTCCTCAATTCCCACGTTCTGTCCGTGGAGTTTTACGCGGCAGTGATCTTTCTGGAGCTTGTCGTATGGGCTCTTTCCCGGAGGAAAGACCGGCCGCTTAAGAGGATGGCGGATCTGGCGAAGGCCACGCTGGGGACGGTCTTTCTCAACTTTCATTTTTTGGGGCCGCTTTTGCGGTTCTCCCAGGAAAGGCTGCGCTGCTTTGGCCTGTCCAACGAGCCGGATCTGTTGCTGATTGACATTTCGAAGGTGTTCGAGCCTTTCTTCAAATGGAGCGGGAAGGCGGAAACTCTGGGAACCCAGGGTTCCATGTCCCTCACGCTGGGAAGCGTTCTGCTGGTGGGGATGGTTCTGTTTTGTGTTTATCAGCTGGGGAACAGGGAGCCGGATCCGCTGAGCAGATTGGGGAGACACAGCCTGATGCTGGGCAGCCTGTTTCTGCTTGTGGCATTGTGGGTGGCCCCCTGGAGCTCCCTGCTCCGCGTGGGCTTTTTGGAAAACTTTCTCAGGACCATTCAGTTTCCCTGGAGATTCCTGGGGCTGTCGGCATTTTTCCTGAGTGTCGTCACGGCGGTCGCCATCGTGGAATGGGAGGGCGCGCGGCCCGGGCTGAACTGGCTGTGCCCGCTGCTTTTGTCGATGGTCCTTTTGAGCTGCGGCTATTTTTTCGGAAGGGTGTCCCAGGAGGCAGAGACCGCGGGGAAAATGGAAACGATCGGCGGGGACAGCACGGACGATCTGTATATGAACGATACATACAGTCTGCCGAAAGATTTTTATAATGTGGGACATGCCCATATCATGTGCAACGAAGAAGTGCATATTCAATGGATCGTGGATCGGGAGAGCGGTCTGGACGTGGAGTGCGGGGAAGAGAAGGGGGTTACCTGGTCCAATTACCGGAAGGAGGGCGTTTCCATCTCGGCGGACGTAACGGTAGAAAACGGAAAAGGCAGTGTGCTGGCCTCCTTTCCTCTCTATTTTTACCCGGGCTATGAGATTTGGCTGGACGGCGTAAAGACGGAGGTTGGGCAGCATCTGTCGCTGGTTTCCTGTGAGATCCCGGCGGGGACCCACCATGTGGAGGTGCGTTATGCCGGGCTTGGGATCTTTGCCGTCAGCGATGCGGTCTCCCTTGTCAGTCTGTTTGGAATCCTTTTGTGGTGGGGAGCGCGCGCCTGGAAGCGGGGAAAACGCCGGGCATCGTAAGAGGCGGAAGAATTTTTTGGAATTTTCGGTATATTTTACCAGCCTTGTCCATATACTGTATTAAACAATGGTGTCAGGCGGCGCTGTTGGAAACCGAGAAAAGACGGACAGGAGGTAACAATATGGCGAGAGGACAGAGAAAGACCATAGAAGAGAAGATCACGGCCAAGGAGGAGCTGATCTCTGCGCTGATGACTCGCGTGGAGTCGGAAAAGAGAGAGCTTGCGGAGCTGTATGACGAGAAACGCCGCAAGGAGCTGGAGGCGGTTGGCGATCTGATCGAGGATGCGGGGCTTGCGCCCGAGGAGGTGGCGGAGGTGCTGCACCAGTATCTGGAAAGCCGTGCGGAGAACGCTTCCTAAGAGGAGCGAGGGATGCCGGACGGCGGTCTGAAGGATAAAAAGACAGCGGATGCCGACATAGGTCGGCACCCGCTTTTTTAAGGGGTTTCTTCTTTAAGGGGGGCTTCTTTTTGCGGCTCTCTTATTCCGCCTTCTTTAGCAGATTTTTCTGGGCGGTGGAGAGCATCAGCTTAATGCGGTTGAGCTGATTCACTTCGCTGGCGCCGGGATCGTAGTCGATGGCCACGATATTCGACTCCGGATACGCCTTGCGCAGCGCCTTGATCACGCCCTTGCCGACCACATGGTTCGGCAGACAGCCAAACGGCTGGGTGCAGACGATGTTCGGCACGTTCTCCCGGATCAGCTCCACCATCTCGCCGGTCAGGAACCAGCCCTCGCCGGTCTGGTTGCCGATGGATACGATGGGCTCCGCGTAGGAGACCGTCCGGTAGATGGAGGTGGGAGCGTCAAAGTGACGGCTCTCGGCAAACGCTTTGGAGGCCGCTCCCCGCAGAAGCTTTTCCACGGCCCAGATGGCCAGGCGGGAGAGCCTTGCGGTGCGCTTGCTGGTTCCGAAGTGCTCCGCCTTGTAGATCTGGTTGTAGAAGCAGTAGAGCAGAAAGTCGATCAGGTCGGGAACCACCGGTTCGGCGCCCTCGGACTCCAGAAGCTCCACCAGATGATTGTTTCCGGCGGGGGAGAATTTGACCAGGATTTCCCCTACGATCCCTACCCGGGGCTTTTGGATGTCCCGCGTGGGGATCTGGTCAAAATCCCGGATGATCTGCCGGCACATTTTGTTGAACTGGGAGAGCCTGATGTGCCTAGCGGTGATAAAGCGGATGACCTCCTCCTTCCACCTGGCGTGCAGGGCGTCCACGCTTCCGGACACCGCCTCGTAGGGCCGCATACGGTACACGCAGCGCATGAAGATGTCGCCGAATTCCGCGCCCAGGGCGGCTCTCAGCCCCAGATCCGCGTTCAGATGAAATCCCGGATTCTTCTCCATCCCGTTTAAGTTGAGGGAGATGACCGGGATCTGTGCCATATCCGCTTTTTCCAGGGCCCTGCGGATGAAGCCCACGTAGTTGGTGGCCCGGCAGCCGCCGCCGGTCTGCGTCATAATGATGGCGGTCTTGTTCAGGTCGTATTTGCCGGACAGCAGGGCTTCCATGATCTGGCCCACCACCAGCAGGGAAGGATAACATGCGTCATTGTTTACATATTTCAGTCCCACGTCCACGGAGTGCTTGTTATCGTTTGCCAGCACTTCAAAGTGGTAGCCGCAGGAGTTGAACGCGGGCTGCAGGAGCTCGAAGTGGATGGGAGACATCTGCGGGCAGAGGATGGTGTACTGGCTGCGCATTTCCTCGGTAAAAGGCTTTTTTTCGATCGCCGCGGAACGGATGGTGCGCTGTTTGCCCAGCTTCTCCCGCACCCGCAGCGCCGAGAGCAGGGAGCGGATCCGGATCCTGGCGGCGCCCAGATTGTTGACCTCGTCGATCTTCAGGCAGGTATAGATCTTGTCGGAGCCGGAGAGGATATCGTTCACCTGATCCGTGGTCACGGCGTCCAGGCCGCAGCCGAAGGAATTCAACTGGATGAGATCCAGATTGTCCACCGTCTTTACGTAGCTGGCAGCCGCGTAGAGACGGGAGTGGTACATCCACTGGTCGGACACGATCAGGGGCCGCTCCGGCTTTCCCAGGTGGGAGATGGAATCCTCCGTCAGCACGGCGATATCGTAGGAGGTGATCAGCTCGGGGATCCCGTGGTTGATCTCCGGATCCACATGGTAGGGCCGGCCGGCCAGCACAATTCCACGCTTTCCGGTCTCCTCCAGGTACTGCAGGACCTCCTCGCCCTTTTTGCGCATATCGTCCCGCGTCCGCTTCAGCTCCTCCCAGCCCAGCCGGCACGCCTCCCGGATCTCCCCGGCAGGGATCTCGCTGAATTCCCGGATCAGCGCGTCGGTGACGGTGTCCAGGTCCCGGAAGGACATAAACGGGTTGCGGAAGGTGATCTGGCCGGAGCCGATCTCCTCCACGTTATTTTTGATGTTCTCCGAATAGGAGGTCACAATGGGGCAGCAGGGATAGAAGATGAATTTGACCCCCTGCCGCAGCAGCCACTGGACATGGCCGTGGGCCAGCTTGGCGGGGTAGCACTCGGACTCGCTGGGGATGGACTCGATGCCCAGCTCGTAGATCTTGCGGGTGGAGCTGGGGGAGAGCACGACCCGGTAGCCCAGCCGGGTAAAGAACGTGTGCCAGAAGGGGTAATCCTCGTACATGTTCAGGACCCGGGGGATGCCCACCACGCC
>CANPWJ010000185.1 GCA_947584035.1 uncultured Acetatifactor sp.
GCACGGCTGACCTCATAATTGAAGTCCACATGCCCCGGCGTGTCGATCAGATTAAAAATATACTCCTCCCCATCCTGTGCCCGGTACACCGTGCGGACCGCCTGGGCCTTGATCGTAATGCCCCTCTCACGCTCCAGCTCCATATTGTCCAGCACCTGATCCTGCATCTCCCTGCTGGTGAGAAGCCCCGTCTTTTCGATGATGCGGTCCGCCAGGGTGGACTTGCCGTGGTCGATGTGGGCCACGATACAGAAGTTGCGAATTTTGCTTTGATCGATGGATGCCATACTGTCTCTCTGCCTTCCTTTATCGGGAAATGTTCCTGTACGCTTTGCTCTTACGCACTTATCATTCAGTGTACCAGAATTTATCACGGTTGTCCAGACAATACCATATCCAGAATATGCGCGATGGGATCGCAGGCGTTCATGGCCTCCTGTACGGTATTGTTCTGCGCCCCCAGCTCGATCAGAAGGCTGCGGGGGCGAAGATGCAGATTGTAGCGGTAGCCCTTCAGATAGATCTTCCGGGCAAGTCCCGGGTAGTAGCGTTCCGACGCCAGCTTCATCTGAAAGGAAAACGCCAGGTTCTCCTCCTGATATTCGTTGGTCAGGTAGGAGATGCTCCCCGTCCTCCTGGTGCGGCTGAGCCCGTTAAAAAACATAAACCGCGCGGTGGGCCTTCCGTCCAGATCCATGGCCAGCCTCGTCCCCTCCGGCATCTCATCCCGGTGCAGGTCGATCACCACCTGGATGGACGGGTTCTGCTCCAGCAGCTGCTCCAGATCCGGCAGCGCCCGGGAATAGGCGTCATCCCGAGAGTCCACGTCATATGTACCCTTGTGATGCAGTACCTGATAGCCGTACTGCTCCGTCAGGATCTGGGCCAGACGGTCCCCCACCCCGACAATCGAAGTGCTCTCGTCCCCGGGGATCGAATCCGCGAACGCCTCCTGGGAATGGGTGTGATAGATCAGGATCTGCGGCCCGTCCGACGTCCTGTCCAGAGTCATGTCGTAGGACAGGAGCTCCTCCACATCCAGCTGCTCGCTGCTGGCCATGGTGTTGGCATCCACCGTGTAAAAATTCTGCACCAGCGTATCGTAATCCCGAAAGGCTTCCAGATCGATGGGATTCTGCGGGACTGTGTGGGGGACAAACGCGCTTTCCTGCGTTTCCTCCTGTTCCTCCTGCTCCTCCTGCGCCCGGAGCGCCGCCTCATTCTCCTGCTGCAGCAGATCGTAAAACGCCGCTCCGGGCAGCTCCGCTTCCGCGTCCGGCGTCCCTGCCTCCGGATCCTCCTCCGGGAGAGCCTCCCCGTCCGCTTCCGGGTCCTCCTGCGGAAGCCTCCGCTCCGCGAAGGAGCGCTCCGCCGAAAACAGGGACACCTCCCGGGCATAGCCATACAGGGGCGCCACCTCTATGATCTGGCGCTGCAGCGGCGTCTGGTTTTCCCGCAGAAGCGCCGTAACCGGCAGGAACTGCCCGTACAGGGTGCCCGCAAATTCCCGGGCGAACACCCACCCGGCGGCCTCTCCCAGCGCGTCTCCCGACCGCACCGCGCTCCTTGCTCCTCCAAACGTCAGGAGCATCGCCAAGACGGCCCCCAGCATCCACCGGTTTTTCTTTGTTGTTGTTTGGTGTCCGTCTACGGCTATGCGCGCTCCCTTCTTACGATTCTCTGTTCGGCGCTTGCGTACCCTGCTTCGGTACGCTTGTGCTTCTGTATCGCACACGGTTTTCCTAAAAGAGGGTTCGCAATCGCCTGAATCTCCTATGGATATATATGCGGCCGTCCCAGATTTCATGCCGTCCCGGACGGCTCTATGCCATGGCTTTCTCCATGGCGATATTGATCCCTTCCGACACGGTATAGCTGACACGCTTGATCACGGCGTCAATATCCTTGCCCGTCATATACATATTGTTCAGCTCCGCCATGGCCATACTGTGCTGGCCCACGTACTTCAGGCCGTCAAACTCCTCGTCGTGGAGCATCTGATCCAGCGCGTCCCCCACGATGGTGGCGGCATCCACCACCGTGGGCACTCCGATGGCGATGACCGGGACGCCCAGGCTCTCCTCCGTCAGTGCGTTTCGATGGTTCCCCACTCCGGATCCCGGCTGGATGCCGGTGTTGGTGATCTGGATCGTGCGGTTCAGGCGCTTCGTATTGCGGGCTGCCAGCGCGTCGATCACGATCAATACGTCCGGCCGGGTCTCCGCCACCACTCCCTTCACGATCTCCGCCGTCTCCATGCCCGTCTTGGCCATGACCCCCGGCTCAATGCTGCTCACCAGGTTCATCTTCTTGCAGTTGTAGGCGGCCTTTCCGTAGTTTTTGATCACATGCCGGGTGATAAAGAGATTGTCCACCACCTGCGGGCCCAGCGCGTCCGCTGTCACCTCGCGGTTTCCCAGTCCGACCACCAGCACGGACTGTTCCCGCTCCGCGCCCGGGATCATCTGGAGCAGCTCCTCCGCCAGGCTCTCCGAGATCTCCCGGTGATAATCCTCATCCGGCTCCACCAGCGCTGGCGCCTCCATGGTCACATAGGTCCCCATGGGCTTTCCCATCACCTTTGCCGCGTTCTTTGTGTCGATCATCACCTTGGTGACCTGGATATCCTCCGCCTCCTGATAATATTCTTCCACCCGGACGCCCCGCATGGCTCCGTCCGCATCACTCACGCTTTCCCGCGCCTCCAGCGCCAGGTCCGTCCTTATCTGAAAACTCCCCATTGTCCGCCTTTCCCCCGTAGACTGCCTCCGCCGAAACCGCACAGAGGCCGCAATACTATGGACTCTAGTTTTTGTAGAAAAATCAAAAATATGTATTGACAAAACCGCCAAATTTGACTAAACTACAATAGTATGTTTGCATTAGTCCTCCGTGTCTGGCTAAGGCGAAACAGTTTCAGAAATTATAACTATCGATTGCATACAAATGGAGGTGTACGACTTGGCTAACATTAAGTCCGCAAAGAAGAGAATTTTGGTGAGCCGCACCAGAGCTGAGAAGAACAAAGCGATCCGGTCCAGCGTAAAGACAGCGATCAAGAAGGTATTTGCCGCTGTGGAGGCCGGTGACAAGGCCGCAGCAAACAGTGAGCTTACCTCCGCCATCAAGGTGATCGAGATGGCAGGTTCCAAGGGCGTTTATCACAAGAACAACGTGGCGAGAAAGGTTTCCCGCATCACCAAGGCCGTCAACCAGATGGCGTAAAGCCCGCAAAACGGACCACATTTTTCAGAAGCATAAAAAGAGCATCCATACCGTCATGTGGATGCTCTTTTTCTTTATCTTCTGCGGCCCCCGCCGCCATGGCTCACGCCGCCTCTGCTCACATGCCCTCCGGCATGGCCTCCCCCGGAAGGCCCTCCGCCTCCGCTTTTGGCGATCCTTGTGGTGACCACATTCTTGTGCAGGAAATCGTCCCGCTGCTCCCGCATGGTGGGCTTCCCTCCCGCCACATAGGAGGTGGCGGTGGTGGTATCTCCGGCGGGCTCCTGATGCAGATGCGCCGCCGCGTAAATGACCGCCGCCAGAAGCGGCAGGAATACGACCGCCGGCCAGGGGATCCGGAAATCTCCCCTGCCGGACTCCATCACATCGCACGCCGCGTCGATGCCGGCCCGGTACGCCGCATAGGGATCCTCCTCCACCCGTTCCTCCACCGCGTCCAGCACCCGGTTCACATCCCGGTTGGTAAACCGCGCATACACCTGCCCGGCGGTGGACAGCCAGGTGCCCTTCTGTCCCTCATACCAGTTGTCCAGGATCAGGAGCCCGTCGCCGTGCCGCTCGTCGTAACCAAAATCATGCTCGTCGTAAAAGTCGTCCGCATACCCCTCCATGACACGCTCCCAGCGGCCGTAGCGCTCCACATCCTCACGGATCGTGACCAGGACGATATCGAACCGGCCGCGTTCCTCGCACCGGGCAATATACTGTTCCAGTTGGGTCTCCTCCTCCTCGGTCAGCACATCCGCGTAATCAAACACACGGCCCGAAACGGAGGGCTGGCTCCCACGGCCTTCCCGGGGCGCCGCCAGGCGCAGGATCCCCAGCGCCGCGCAGAGAACCGCCAGAATCCCCAGTACCAGAAACCAGACCCGAAAATATCGGATATATTGTCTGCCCGCTTCCCGTCTTATCTCTCTGTCCATTTACAGCCACCTCAGAATTTGATTGAACAACAAAAGGATCAGGGTCATACATCCCCAGAGCGTGCCCGCATAGGCCCACACCTTTCCCCGGGAGACGGGTGCCGTCCCCACGATCTTTCCCGTCTGCCCGTTGACGTAGAAGGGGTATGTCTGATCCCGGTACCGATAATCGTACTTCCAGACCGGCAGGAGCCCGTAGCTTGCGGACCCGCTCCGCTCCGTCACATTCTGGTGCAGGATCCGGAAATTGCCGTAGCCGGAACAGGAGGCACGCAGCATCTCTCCCACATCCTCGTCGCGCTTTTGGACCGCACGCTGCCGCAGCGCCCCGGCGTCCATATTGTATTTCTCCGCGTAGAAGCCGGAGAGATAGCCCTCGCGGAAATCCTCCAGCTGATCGTAGCGGAAGGGCTCCATCAGGTCCATGATCTCGTCCGGCATCCGGACGGACGCGTCCACCGGGATATCCCGAAACTCCACATCCATATTCCGCACAACCCGATAGTAGGAGGTCTCCGTATACAGGAGTTCTCCCGCGCTCCACGTGCGCACCCTTGTGCCTTCCGCCTCCAGATCGCCGTTCACAACGTAATCATAAAACCAGAAGGGCACATACATGCCCTGCATACCGTTCAGCCGCGCCTCCGACAGGAAATCCACGGGGGCGAACACATTTTTTTGAAATTTGTCGCGGAGAGACTTTTTACAGCGCTCCTTTCCCAGCTGAAAGGGAAGGATCTTCCGCGGGGCGTAGTCCCCCTCCACCCGCTCTTCAAAGATCAGATAGTTGTCGCAGTAAGGGCACTGAGTGGCGGCGGTGTGCTCCTCCACCGAAACCTGGCCCCCGCAGTTCGGACAGACCGTCAGATCCCGTC
>CANPWJ010000186.1 GCA_947584035.1 uncultured Acetatifactor sp.
GAAAAACGCACTCCGGCAGATCCGGCGCCCGCTGGACAAGGCTGGGGCCCCTGCCTTCGTTGATGGTGAACCACCCGTCCTCCGTCCACTGTACGGGATCCAGGGCGGTCTCCCGGCCCACGGTGGTATAATTTCCCCCGTTGGGTCTGCCGCAGAGATAGTAGCACCACCACTGTCCGTTCTGATCCTGAACCAGCTTGCCGTGCCCCGCCCTCTGGATGGGCGCCTCCGGGTCCTTCTGGCGCATCACAGGGTTGTACGGGGATTCCTCATACTCCCCGTAGAGCTCCCGGCTCCTGGCCACGTTGATGCCGTGCCCGTATCCGGTGCCGCCCTCCGCCACCATGACGTAATAATAACCGTCCTTCCGCCACATGCGGGGCCCCTCGGAGCATCGCTCCCCGGTGCCGTCCCAGGCGGTCCGCATGGGCCCCTCCACCCGCAAGCCGTCCCCGCTTAAGGGGACGGTTCGGACCGCCTTCGCCACCAGCAGATATTTCCGCCGGTCCTCATCCACAAAGAGGGACGGGTCGATCGCGTCCACCTCCAGACAGACCGGCTTGCTGTAGGGGCCCTCCGGGCGGTCGGACACCATGACCAGCTGTCTGCGCAGCACGTTGTTGTCCCGCTTTCCGTCCCCGTTCAGACGAAGCGGCGCATAAATGTAGAACTTCCCGTCCACGTACTCTATATCCGGCGCCCAGATGCCGTGGGAGTCCCGGATCTCGCTCAGATCCAGCCATTCCGGATTCGTGATGGCATGGCCGATAATGTGCCAGTGCACCATATCCCTGGAATGGGAGATCGGAATGGCGGGAAAATACTGGAAGCTGGAATTCACCATATAATAGTCCTCTCCCACGCGGATCACGGAGGGATCCGGGAAAAATCCTCTCTGCACGGGGTTATGGTACACTCTCTCCTGGCTCATGTCCTTCTCCTCTGCCGCAGGGCGCCGCCCATCCTTTCGGCGGCCGCTTCCTTTCACGCGGCTGTTTCTTTGATTGTAACATTCTCCGGCGCATATTTCAACCGTGGCCGGAGGTTCCCGCAACAAAAAACAGGCGGAAGGCTTCTGCCTTCCGCCTGTGGTTCTTCCGGGCGAGCCCCGCCGCCTGTGTCAGCGCCGGATCCCACGCCGGATCGATCCGGTGTATTACATCATTCCGCCCATGCCTGCACCGGCCGGCATAGCGGGCGTATCCTCCTTGATATTGGCCACAACGCTCTCGGTGGTGAGCAGCGTGCTTGCCACGCTGGTAGCGTTCTGCAGCGCGCTTCTGGTCACCTTGGCGGGATCCAGGATCCCTGCCTCCACCATGTTCACGTACTCTTCCTTCAGGGCATCGAAGCCCACACCGATCTCGGAATTGCGCACCTTGTCGATGATCACGCTGCCCTCCAGGCCCGCGTTTGCCACGATGTGGTACAGAGGGGACTCCAGTGCCTTCAGCACCAGGCACGCTCCCGTCTTTTCATCGCCCTCCAGGGTCTCAGCCAGCTTTGCCACCTTCTTGGAAGCATGGATATATGCGGAACCGCCGCCGCAGATGATCCCTTCCTCCACGGCTGCCCTGGTAGCTGCCAGCGCATCCTCCAGACGAAGCTTTGCCTCCTTCATCTCGGTCTCGGTAGCGGCGCCCACACGGATCACTGCTACGCCGCCGGCCAGCTTCGCCAGTCTCTCCTGAAGCTTCTCCCGGTCGAAATCGGAGGTCGTCTCCTCGATCTGTGCCTTGATCTGTGCGATTCTGGACTGGATGGCCTTCTTGTCGCCCTCGCCGTCCACGATGACGGTGTTCTCCTTCTGTACCTTGACGGACTTTGCTCTGCCCAGCTGATCCATGGTGACTTCCTTCAGATCCAGGCCAAGCTCGGAGCTGATCACCTGTCCGCCGGTGAGGATTGCGATATCCTCCAGCATCGCCTTTCTCCGGTCGCCGTAGCCGGGAGCCTTGACAGCCACCACATTGAAGGTGCCGCGCAGCTTGTTGACAATCAGGGTCGTGAGGGCCTCGCCCTCCACATCCTCGGCGATGATCAGAAGCTTTGCCCCGGACTGTACCACCTGCTCCAGAAGGGGCAGGATCTCCTGGATATTGGAGATCTTCTTGTCGGTGATCAGAATGTAAGGATTCTCCAGGTTGGCCTCCATCTTATCCATATCGGTGGCCATGTAAGCGGAGATGTAGCCGCGGTCAAACTGCATACCTTCCACCAGATCCAGCTCGGTCTGCATGGTCTTGGACTCCTCAATGGTGATCACGCCGTCCCCGGTAACCTTCTCCATGGCGTCAGCCACCAGCTGGCCTACCTCCTCGTCTCCGGCGGAGATCGCAGCGACTCTCGCGATGTGGTTCTTGCCGTTCACCTTCTGGCTCATCTCGGCGATCGCCTCCACTGCACAGTCGGTAGCCTTCTTCATACCCTTACGCAGGATGATGGGGTTGGCGCCCGCTGCCAGGTTCTTCATCCCGGCGTTTACCATCGCCTGTGCCAGCACCGTTGCGGTGGTGGTGCCGTCGCCCGCCACGTCGTTGGTCTTGGTAGCGACCTCCTTCACCAGCTGTGCGCCCATGTTCTCAAAGGGATCCTCCAGCTCGATCTCCTTGGCGATGGTCACACCGTCGTTGGTGATCAGGGGAGCCCCAAAGGATTTGTCCAAAACAACATTCCTGCCCTTCGGCCCCAGGGTCACCCGGACCGTGTCTGCCAGCTTGTTTACGCCGGTCTCCAATGCTGCACGCGCCTCCGCGCCATACTTGATTTCTTTTGCCATGATTTATTTCCTCCCTGTTTCCTTATTCAGTTCACTGAACGGTTATTGGTTTGCGTTACTCGATGACTGCCAGAATGTCGCTCTGCTTTACGATGATGAACTCTTCCTCGTCGATCTTGACCTCGTTTCCGGAATACTTGGAATAGATGACCTGATCGCCCGCCTTTACCTGCATCTTGACCTCCTTGCCGTCCACCATTCCGCCGGGGCCGACGGCGATCACTTCCGCCTGCTGGGGTTTCTCTTTATTCTGCCCGGGAAGGACGATGCCGGACTTGGTAGTCTCCTCCGCCTCCAGCTGTTTCAATACCACTCTGTCACCCAAAGGTACTAATTTCATAATTGAAGCCTCCTTATTCTCACTGGTTTTCCTGTTAGCACTCATTTGATTCGAGTGCTAATCAACAATACATATATTAGTTTTATATGTAAGTCTTTGCAAACGTATTCAAGGCAATTTAAAAAGATTTATATTTCTTTTTCTTTACTTTTCTTGCAATTTCTTCCATTTTCTTATTAGAGTGCCCAAAATCAGATTTTATATTCTGTTTATAAACTGTTTATTTTTTCTCCCTTTTCTCCGGTCTGCCGGGATATGGATCCGGGCATGGGCTTTCGGCTAACCGCAGATTTCCGACTAACATTGGCTCCCAGACGACTGCAGACTTCCGGCCGGGCACAGGCTTCCATTCAGGCATGGGCTCCCGGCTAACCGCAGACTTCCGACTAACACTGGCTCCCAGACGACCGCAGACTTCCGACCGGGGACAGGCTTCCATTCAGACACGGGCTTCCGGCTAGGAACCCGCGGTCGGGACCTTCCCCGCAGACGGCACCTGCAACGAGCGCGCAAAAAAAGGACCGGCCGCATTTTCCACAGCCGATCCCTGTTTTCTTATCTGTCTGTTTCTACTTGCCCGGCCCTGACCACCTGGCTCTGCCGGAGCTGATCTGCCTACCTCTGCCGAATTTTACCTGTCCGGCCCCAATCAGCACTTGATCTCCAGGTAGCCCAGCAGCTTGCTGGTATCGTACTCGTCCAGCACGCCCAGGTTGGAGTCGTAGAACTTTCCGTCAAAGTGTACCAGATAGTGGCAGAAACGTCCCATCTTCTCCATCAGGATAGCGCACTTGGGCAGAACGGTCTCGCGTCCCTCCGTGTATACAATGATGTCGGTGTGATCGATGCCGTAATAGTTCAGAGCGGAGATCACGCGGCCCATGGTGGCCTGCCACTCCCTGCAGTCCATGACGCTGATGACCTCGGCGAGGGTGACGCCTGCCAGCATTGCCACACAGGACTGTCCGCAGAGACCGTCCTCCGGCTGGATGATCACATTCACACCGTCAATTTTGCGGATAGGCTTCTCAAAGCTGTAAGGACTGTTCTGGTCCATGCGGATCAGAGAGCCGTTCACATGGAGCAGGATCTTATGAGTCACGCCCAGTTCCACCCCGATATCGTCATTCTTGTCAATATGTACTTCATAAATGCCCTTTTCCTTGGGCAGGAGTTCACACTCAATGATCTTGTTGTCCAGCACCACATCAGCCTGGATCACATCGCGCTGCTTGCAGACCTCCCAAATGTTAAAAGGGATCTGGATCGCATAGCCGTTATCGCTCTTTTCCACCTTGGACTCAAAAAAATATCTCATGCCGTTTTACCTCCGTTTTTTGTCCTTCCGATTCCGGAATAGGAATATTATATCAGATTTCGCAATCCTTGAAAACAGTTTTCAGACAAGTTAAAAAATAAACAAAGTTTCAGGCCGCCCGCCTGCCCGGGGCGGCATTTTTGGCACCTGCACCTTTCAGACGTCTAAGCCCCCAGAGCACCGCCGGGCACAGGATCCCGCAGGCCGTCACTGCATAACATACCCAGAATATCGGCAGTCCCACATAGGATACCTCTATGTGGTGCCGTCCGGGCACAAGCCTGCAGGTCAGGCAGGAATAGTCCATGAATGCCTCCACCTCTTCTCCGTCCATGACCACGCGGTACCCCGGATAATAGTGCAGCGGAAAAGACGCTGTCATATCATCCCCCGCTTTGGCGTCCACGCAGACATCCGCGGAAATATTGACGCCGACTCTTTTTATGTTAGACCAGACCACTGTTTCCGGTTCCCGGCATTCCAGCATTTCCCCGCGCCTCACAGCATCCATCCACGCCATGTGTTCCTCTACATCGCACATGATATGGGAACAGTTGGAATTATAATAGTACATGGGAAGACTGCCGTCGCATAGAT
>CANPWJ010000187.1 GCA_947584035.1 uncultured Acetatifactor sp.
CGTCCCGGACAGACTCTCCCGCCGTCCTCGGCCCGCAGACGGTCTCCTGTCCTTCCAGCGCCCCGTCCCGGGCAGACTCCCCCGCTGTCCCCTGCCCGCAGACGGCCTCCTGCCCTTCCAGCGCTCCGTCCCGGGCAGACTCTCCCGCCGTCCTCGGCCCGCAGACAGCCTCCTGTCCTTCCAGCGCTCCGTCCCGGACAGATTCCCGCTCCCGGATCCAATCCTCATAGGAGATCCGGCGCTCCCGCAGTTTCTTTTCATAACACCCGTTCTGCCATTCCGTAAGCGTCTGCTTTACCAGGCCGCGCGCCCGCTTTCCCATGGACATGTCTCTTCTCCTCTAAATCCGCTTCCGCACCGCGCCCGCCATATCCTGGGCGATGGAAAGCGGCAGTCTCACCGTCTCCATGCGGACATACAGGATATTTTTCGGTTTTCTCCCCAGTTTGTCCAGATCCAGAACAAGGTTCGGATCCACCGTCGGGAATACAATGCTCAGCCGATAGCCGTCTCCCTTTTTCTCCGGCCGGATCACGCTTCCGTTTGCGGTGAGAAGCTTCCGGCGTTCCAACGGCACCCGCTGCCCGTTAAAGGTCATCTCCAGGATCCGGACCGCGCAGGAGCAAAACGCCGGATCGATCCGCAGCATCCGCACGTCGCCGCTCACGGGAAGCTCGAACGTGATCTCCTGCTCTCCCTGATAGGCATCCTTCACAAAATAAGACGTATCCTCCCGGAAGCCGTCTCCCCGGTCCTCATAGATCTGGACGCGGCACACCTGCTCCGAGTCCTGCCAGTGCTCCGCCCATTTCTGCGGCTCCAGCAGACGGCCCCCCAGCAGATCCCGCAGCTCCGCCATGGAGCGTCTGCCTCCTGTGACGAATTTCTGGAAGTCCCGTTCCTTCTCCCGAAAGCCTTCCGCATCCGCCTCCGTGATGCCAAGCTCCTCCAGGATGCGGTCCACATCCAGCCGGTCCCGCTTTTCATTTTCCAGAAGATAGCAGTAGATCGCCCGAAAAGCCAGCTCCCGCGTGTCGATGGCCTTCCCGAAGGTCCACTCGTAATCGATCAGGGTCCACGTTTCCCCCGCCACCAGGAGGTTGGAAAAGACCAGATCAAAATCCGTCGCCGGACGCTCCTCGCCGTAACCAATCCGCTCCCGGTATTCCTGAAAATAGCGGTGAAATCCGTCCAGGTCCCCCCGCTCCAGGCAGCCGTCCAAAAGCTCCGACAGGGGCGTCCCCTCCGCAAACGCAAACTCCGCGAAGAGCTCCCCCCGCTCTCTGTCCTCCACCAGTCTGCAGGGATTGATCTCCAGCCTTCCGCCGCGGTAGCGCTCCGTCAGCTTCTCACAGGCCGCCTCCATCTGCCGCACGTGGTCACAGGCGGCCTCCGACAGCGGGTATTTGCGCACGATCCGCCCGCCGTCCTCCCCGGTCTGTATCTGGGTGCGTATGCGAAACTCCGGCGCCCGGTCGTTGGAATACTTCACATAGTCCACATCCACATCCGGGCCGGCTACCACCAGGAAGGAGTTGGAAAACACCGGAAACAGGCCGTCCCCTGTGATCCCGTCAAAGGCGTTCTTCTCGTCAAAGAGAAGCATCCGGTCCCGGTCAAAATTCCGAAGATTGTTGGAAAGCTCCCCCTTCCCCGGCAGACGCCTGTCGCTGTAGAGGGTCGTCATAAATTTATAATCCGGATAGGGATAATAGAACCGATACCGCGTCACGCCGGCGCTCTGAAGGATCCGCTCCAGTCCCGGCCGGGTGAAGGTCCGCACGCCGCCTCCGTCCACATAATTTTCGATACCGCTGAAATAAGAGCCCAGATGATCCTCCCTGCACCCCGCAAAATATTTCAGCCCCAGCTGGTTTTCGATGGCGATGATCAGCCGGCCGTCTTTTTTCAGATGCTTTAACAGAATATCCAGGAAGGCTTCATAGGGCCGTTCCCCGCCGATATACCCCTGTCCGTACTCAAATACGCCGATCAGGCAGATCAGGTCATAGTCGGCGGGCAGATCCGGTTCGATATCCCGGAAATTTCCCACATGGATCGTCACATTCCCGCACTCACTGTTCCGGTAGGCGTTGATCCGGCTCCTCTTTTTCGAGAGATCCACGCAGGTGACGCTTCCTGCCTTCCTTGCCAGTGCTCCGGTGACCGCTCCGCAGCCGCTTCCCACCTCCAGCACCCTGGCGTCCGCCTCCAGGGGGATCCACTCCACGATATTTTCGCGCAGCGGGGAGAGGTGATAGAGCACGGGCCAGCTCAGCTTCTCCTCAATCACCTTCTCGTACTCCACCGCCGACAGATCGCGCACGATACGGAGCAGCTCGTCCTCCACCGCCCCATCGCAATACAGATCCTCCCCCGGGTAACGGCTATAGTCCAGCTTTACTTTTCCAATCTGTTCCGTGTTCTCCATGGATGCACTCCTCTGCTTCCTGCTATACAATGTCCCGCACGGTCACGGTGGAATCCATGTCATAATACCCCACCGTGTCCTTGTCCGAGACCACCGTCACATCCAGCACATCGTACAGGCGATGATACACCTCAAACTGCTCCCCGTTATAGCCGGTGACCCCCAGCGAAAGCAGATATTCCCCTCCCTGCAGACTCATGCGCTGGGTAAAGGTCACATACTTCGTCTGTCCCGCCTCCGCGGAGTCCAGAAATGCCTTTTCCACCATCGAGTTGGTGCCGGTGATCTCCGTCCCCTGCACATTCTTGAAGGAGAAGGCAAAGATCGGGGCCGCCAGGTGCTCCCGGATCCGCACCTTCATGTGTATGGTGAACGTGCTCCCCTTGATAACGGCGCTGGTGCGCACCCCCCGGTCATCCGTGAGGAAGAATTCCTCGATCGTGGCCTGTCTGGTGCCATACTCCAGCCGCTCCGGATTCTGCGCCTCCGCCCCGGCCCCCAGGCTCTCCCCGGCCGGATCGTCAGCCGCCTTTCTCCGAATACGCTCGTCGTCCAAAAGCTCCCGGTTCATCGATTCCTCCGGCAGCTCATACTGCCCCACCAGCACGCGCTTGTACGCGTCGATCATCTCCCGGGGGCTCCCCTCCCCCAGCAGAGTGCCCTGATTTAAGAGAAATACCCGGTCGCAATATTTGCTGATACTGCTCAGATCATGGCTCACAAAGACGATGGTCTTGCCCATCTTCTTGAATTCTTCAAATTTATGGTAGCACTTCGCCTGAAAGAACACATCTCCCACGGACAGCGCCTCATCCACGATCAGGATCTCCGGATCGATGTTGATGGCTACCGCGAACGCCAGCCGGACGAACATCCCGCTGGAATACGTCTTGACCGGCTGATTCACATAATCGCCGATATCCGCAAACTCCAGGATCCCCGGCAGCCTCTCGTCGATCTCCCGCTTGGAAAAGCCCATCATCGTGCCGTTGAGATACACATTTTCAATCCCGTTGTACTCCATATTGAACCCGGCGCCCAGCTCCAGAAGGGCCGAGATCCGTCCGTTTACCCGCACCTGCCCCTCCGTGGGGTTCAGGACCCCGGTGATGATCTTCAGGATGGTGGATTTGCCGGAGCCGTTGGTCCCGATAATCCCCACCGTCTCGCCCCTGCGGATCTGCATACTGACCCCGTTCAGGGCATAATGCTTCTTATGCGCCTTCTTTTTTCCCAGCCCAAAGGCTTCCTTCATCCGGTCCTTGGGATTGTCGTACAGCTTGTACACCTTGACGACCCGATCCACCTCGATGGCCGGAGCTTCCGGCTCCACCACCTGGAACCGCTTCTGTCTCTCCACATTCTTCGCACTATTCTGCATCATCTTGCGCTGCCCCATCCTCTATACAAACGATACTGTCCAGGTCATACCATGCCGCCATGGCCCGGTTTTCTTCCGCGTTCTTGTCCGGAGACAAATCTCCCACGCACAGCAGCCAGGGGCGGAAATGGTATGGCCGGACCACCACATCCCCTTCTCCCTGCACAAGGGCCTCCACACGGGCGAGATATTCCTTGTGGAATTCATTCGCCTCTCCGGTATGTACATAATAGTATGCCCCATAGGAAGCGTAGGTCCCGGCCTGATTTTTCTCCTGGGAAAAGATTCCCAGCATCAGGAGCCCCATCCCCACATAAAAGAGCAGGGGGACTTCCCCGGACGCGCTCTTTCTTCCCTTCCGTTCCCGTCTCTGCCGCAGCCAGCCCAGCCAATAGATCTCGTTGACAAACAGAAGGATCTGGAACGTGAGCTTCACGGCGTTCAGCGTCCTCCCCAGCCCCGCGTGTCCCAGCGAATACAGACTGGGCGTAAAGCCGGTCGCGTACAGGCAAAAGGACCAGGCGAGCAGCAGTCCCGGACAGCGGAACCGGAACGAGACCTTCCCCACCATCTGCCAGATCACGGGAGCCGCCGCCACCAAAACCGCCACCGTGATCAGCCCGGCAAACCTGCCCATATACACAAATGCCTCCGGGAAGGATCTCACAATGGCGGGAAACGGCTCCATCCCCAGCCCGCTTCCTCTGAGAATAACGCTTCTCCTGTCATTCCCGGGGGCGGATACGTTTTGATAAAATGCGGGGATATAGAGCAGAAGCGACGGAAGCAGCAGCACCGTCCTCCTCCGCCTTTTCAAAATGCCGAACGCGGTGACGGAAAGCAAGAGCAAGAGCCCCTGGAGCGTTGACACAAAATTTCCGCCACCGGCCAGGACCGCCCCGATCATGCTCCCGATCACCAGCAGCGCGGTCTTAAGCCTTCCCTGTTCCGTCAACAGGCCAATCCATGCCGAGGCCGTCAGCAGCAGAAAGGAATGGATCCCCACATAATGGATCCCGCTGTTGTACCAGAAAAAGCCCGCCTGCGAGGAATGGATCAGCATCACCGCCGTGGCGGCGGCCAGCGTCTGCAACGCAAAAGCGCTGACACGATCCGCCCCAAAGATCCCCCGGGTGATCCTCCGCATCAGAACCATCACGGACAGCGGCAGGATCAGGATCAAAAACAGCGGCCCCAAAAAGTAAAAG
>CANPWJ010000188.1 GCA_947584035.1 uncultured Acetatifactor sp.
GACGCCCTGCGCCTGACGCTGATCACCGGAAACGCGCCCGGGAACGACATGCGCTTTTACTATGAACGGGTGGAGAACAGCCGCAACTTTGCCAACAAGGTGTGGAACGCCTCCCGCTTCATCCTGATGAATATGGAGCAGGTCCGGGAGAAGGACGGACGGGAGGTGGCCGCCCCCGGGGCCGGAGAGCTGGAGCCGGCGGACAAATGGATCCTCTCCCGGCTGAACACGCTGGTGAAGGATGTCACCGACAATATGGAGCACTTTGAGCTGGGAATCGCGGTGCAGAAGGTCTATGATTTCATTTGGGACGAATTCTGCGACTGGTACATCGAGATGGTGAAGCCCAGGCTCTACAGCTTAGACGATCCCGCCAGCAGGAACAGCGCGCTGTGGACCCTGCGGACGGTGCTGATCGACGCGCTCAAGCTCCTGCATCCCTACATGCCCTTTATCACCGAGGAGATCTTCTGCTCCCTGCAGAGCGAGGAGGAGTCCATCATGGTCAGCAGCTGGCCCCGGTATGCGGAGGAGCGGAGCTTCCCCGGGGAGGAGCGGGACATCGAAACCATCAAGGAAGCGGTGCGGGGCATCCGGAACATCCGCGCCGAGATGAATGTGGCGCCCAGCCGCAAGGCCGGTGTCTTTGTGGTCAGCGAGGACGAGGAGATCCTTCGGACCTTCACGGAGGGGAAGCTGTTCTTCGCCACTCTGGCCTACGCCAGCGACGTGACGATGCAGAAGGACAAGAGCGGCATCGCCCAGGACGCGGTTTCCGTGGTCATTCCGGGGGCTACCCTCTACATTCCCTTTGCGGAGCTGGTGGATATCGCCCAGGAGATCGAGCGCCTGAACAAGGAGAAAAAGCGCCTGGAGGGCGAGCTGGCCCGGGTGAACGGTATGCTGAATAACGAGCGCTTCCTGTCCAAGGCTCCCCAGGCCAAGGTCCAGGAGGAGCGCGGGAAGCTGGAAAAGTACAGACAGATGATGGAGCAGGTGGAGACCAGGCTCTCCCAGCTGCGGTAGGATCCCAGGGAGACCGCCGCAGCGGGCGGGATCCGGGCGCGGGAGGCTTGAGATGAAGAGACGAGACATTGTGACGTTTGAGGAGGCGGCGGCGTACTTGACGGAGATCCCCCGGTTCACCTCCAAACACACCCTGGAGGAGACCCGGGCGCAGCTGCACCGGCTGGGGGATCCGGACCGGGCGCTTCGCATCATCCATGTGGCCGGCACCAACGGAAAGGGATCCGTCTGCGCCTATCTCGGCGCGCTCCTGGAGGAGGCGGGAAAGAGCGTCTGTGTCTTTACCTCCCCCCATCTGGTGGATATCCGGGAGCGGTTTCTGCTGCGGGGAAGGATGGTGGGGAAGGAGGCGTTTCTCGGCGCATTCCTTCAGGTTTACCGCAGCCTGGACTGGGAGGCGCTGGAGCGCGGGGAGGGCTACCATCCCACCTTCTTTGAGTATCTGTTTCTGATGGCCATGCTCCTCTTTGCGGAGGATGGGCCGGATTACTGTATTCTGGAGACCGGGCTGGGAGGGAGGCTGGACGCCACCAATGCCGTGAGCGGGAAGGAGCTCTGCGTGATCACCCGGATCGGGCTGGACCATGTGGAGTATCTGGGGCATACGGTGAAGGAGATCGCTGCGGAGAAGGCCGGTATTTTACAGCCGGGGGTCCCTCTGGTGTACGCCGATACGGATCCGGAGGCAAGCCGGGTATTTTTGCGGAAGGTGGAGGAACTGGGGATAAAATGCGGTTCCGTGTCGAAAAAGGACTATACATTCTCCGGATTTCAAAATAAAAGCATTGATTTTTCCCTGCATACTCGGTATTATGGTTATATTAGGTTACGTCTGAGCACGATTGCCCGTTACCAGATGGAGAACGCGTCCCTGGCGGTGTGTGCCGCCCAGGAGCTTCTGGGGGAGGGGATGACGCTTTCGGGCATCCAAGGCGGGTTGGCCCGCTGCCGATGGCAGGGCAGGATGGAGGAGGTGCTGCCGGACGTCTATGTGGACGGGGCGCACAATGAGGACGGCATCCGCGCGTTTCTGGATACGGTGAGCGGGGACGGCGCCCGGGGCGGGAGGCTTCTGCTCTTTGGGGCGGCGGCGGACAAGGATTATCCGCGCATGGCGGATCAGATCGCGGCGTCCGGCCTGTTTGAAAAGGCGGCCCTGGTCCGTCTGCAGAGCGCCCGGTCGGCTTCCCTGGAGCAGCTGGAGCGCGCGTTTGCCCGGCACGGGGAGGATTCGGCGCCCGGCCTGTCTTACGCTCTGTATGACAGCGCGGCGGAAGGCTTTGCCGCTCTGCTTGGGGAGCGGGCGCGGGGCAAGCGCCTGTATGTGGCGGGGAGCCTGTATCTGGTCGGTGAGATAAAGGAGTTGTTGGAGCATGATCAATTTTGAAGAGGAACTGAAGAAATTCCATCCCAGCCTGGAGGTGGAGGATGCGGAGGAAGCAATCTACAATCAGGATCTGACGGATATGGCGGATCTTTTGGTGAAGATAGTGAAGGAATCGGGAGAGCAGGAGAGCGCCGAGTAGGAGGGAACGGTATGTTTTGCTATCAATGCGGCTGTCAGCTGTCAGAGCATGACTTTTGCACCGCCTGCGGGGCAGACGTGTCTCTCTACAAGAAGATTATGTTTGTCTCCAACCGCTTTTACAACGACGGTCTGGAGAAGGCGGGTGTGCGGGATCTGTCCGGCGCGGTAAACAGCCTCCGGCAGAGCCTGAAATTCAACAAGAACCATATCGAGGCCAGGAACCTTCTGGGGCTGGTCTATTTTGAGATGGGGGAGGCCGTGGCGGCCCTGAGCGAGTGGGTCATCAGCAAGAACCTCCGCCCGGAGAAGAATATCGCGGACGACTATATCAACATGATACAGGCCAACGCGTCCCGGCTGGATTCCATCAATCAGACCATCAAGAAATACAATCAGGCGTATGCCTACTGTATACAGGACAGCAAGGATCTGGCGATCATCCAGCTGAAGAAGGTGCTGTCCCTGAACCCTAAGTTCGTACAGGCCCACCAGCTGCTGGCGCTCCTCTACATGGACGGCGAACAGTGGGAGCGGGCCAGGAGAGAGCTGCGCAAGTGTATGGAGATCGACCGGAACAACACGCTGACCCTCCGCTATCTGAAGGAAGTGGAACAGATGCTGGCGCCGGACGAGGGCGCAAAGAAGCAGCCGGCCCGGCGCAAGAGCGAGGAGACGCTGCGCTACCAGAGCGACAACGAGGTGATCATCCAGCCGTTAAACGTGAAGGAGCCAAAGAGCAGCAGCATGTCCACGCTGGTCAATATCGGGATCGGCCTGTTGATCGGCCTGGCGGCCATGTATTTCCTGATCGTGCCCTCCCGGGTAGCCGGCATCCGCAGCGAGAAGGATCAGGAGGTCCGGGAGCTGGGCGAGCAGCTGGATGCTAAGACGCTGGAGATCCAGGATCTGGGATCCCAGGTGGACAGCCTGCAGGCGGAGCTGGAGGAAAAGAAGCAGGAGCTGGAGGGATATGCCGGGACGGACGGCACGCTCAGCAGCATGGACAACCTTCTGGCGGCGGCCGCGGACTATCTGGAGACGGAGGATGTGGACGCCACGGCTCAAAAGCTGGAGACCATCGCGGGGAACGTGGTGCTGGAGGAGACCTCCGAATCCTTCCAGAAGCTGTACAATACGCTTCTGGGGATCATCGGCCCGGGTCTGGCCAAGGACTATTATGACGAAGGATACCGGCTCTACTACGAGACCGACTATGAGGCGGCTCTGGAGCAGTTTACCAAGGCGGTGTTCTATGACGCCGAAAATGTGAACGCCCTCTATTATCTGGGCAACACGTACCGCAGACTGGAGGATTACGACAACGCCGCCGCCGTCTACGACGAGCTGATCGAGCGTTTCCCCGGCACGGACCGGGCGCGGGAGTCCCAGAAATTTAAGAACGAGATGGAGGCGGCCCAGTAGCGCCCCACACAGGATGACAGAGATACGAAAGAAGAGAATTTGCGGATCGCGCAGGTTCTCTTTTTTTTGCCGCAGGGGAAACGGGTCGATGGAGGAAGATGGGACATGGAGGAAGATGGGATATGGAAGAATTTCAGATCATTGACAACTGCCTGATGGTCAGGCTGCCGGAGGAGGTGGATCACCACCGGGCCGCCTATATCAGCGCGAACGCGGACAGGCTGCTTCTGGAGGAGCGGGTGCAGCATGTGGTGTTTGATTTTGAGGACACGAAATTTATGGACTCCTCGGGGATCGGCATCATCATGGGGCGCTACAAAAAGATCTCCTGCTTCGGCGGGAGAGTGTATGCCATCCACGCGGACGGGCGGATCCGCCGTATGCTGAAGCTGTCCGGCATATCCAGGATGGTGGAGGTATTGGAGTAGGGACGGTCAAACAACAAATTGTGCGGCAGGATGCACGGAAATGAGGAAATCTATGATGACAGGACAGGAAAAGAACGAGATGGAGCTGCTCTTTGACGCGGTTTCCAGTAATGAAAGCTTTGCCAGAGTGGCGGTGGCCGCCTTTGTATCCCATTTAAACCCCACCCTGGAGGAGATCGCGGATATCAAGACCGCTGTCTCCGAGGCGGTGACCAACGCCATCATCCACGGGTATGAAAATTTCTACGGGTACGGGCGGCACGGGGAGACAAAGCCGGCCTACCTGAAGGTAAACCCGGGAAAGGTGCGCGTGCGCTGTGTGCTGCAGGACGGCTTCCTACATATCGAGGTGTCCGACCAGGGAAAGGGGATCGAAAACGTGGATCAGGCCATGGAGCCCCTCTTTACCACCCGGCCGGAGCTGGAGCGGTCGGGAATGGGATTTGCCTTTATGGAAGCCTTCATGGACGAGCTGGAGGTGGAGAGCACCCCGGGGCGCGGAACGACCGTCCGTATGCGCAAGAAAATGGACGCCGGAGCCTGGATCGACAGTGAGGAGTAGCCT
>CANPWJ010000189.1 GCA_947584035.1 uncultured Acetatifactor sp.
CCTCCATCTGCCCGTAGATCTCCCGAATATCCGTCACGGCCAGCTCCGCCGCTGCGGAGGGCGTGGGAGCCCTCAGGTCCGACACGTAGTCGATCATGGTGGTGTCCGTCTCATGCCCCACCGCCGAGATGATCGGCACGGGACAGTCGAATACGGCCTGTGCCACCTCCCGCTCATTAAACGCCCACAGATCTTCTATGGAGCCGCCCCCGCGGCCTACGATCATCACGTCCACCCCGCGCTCTGCCAGCGTGCGGATCCCGCGCACGATGCTCTCCGCCGCTGCCTCCCCCTGCACGATGGCCGGGTACAGGAGGATCTGCACATAAGGGTTTCTTCTCCGGGTGATCTGGATGATATCCCGGACCGCCGCCCCCGTGTCCGCGGTGACTACCCCCAGGGTCCGTATGTATTTGGGAATCGGCTGCTTGTACTCCGGAGCAAACATTCCCTGCTCCTCCAGCTCCCGCTTCAGGCGCTCGAACTTCTCATAGAGGAGCCCGGCCCCGTCCAGAACGATCTGCCTGGCGTAGAGCTGGTACTTCCCGTCCCGCTCGTACACATCCACCGTGCCGCCCACGATCACCTGCTGCCCTTCCGCCAGCCGGAAGGAGAGCCCTCCCCGGTTTCCCGCGAACATAACGCAGTTCACCGCTCCCTTGGAGTCCTTCAACGTAAAATAAATATGTCCAGAGGAATGGTATTTGCAGTTGCTGACCTCTCCCTTGACAAAGAGCGCCTGCAGCAAATAATCCTGCGTGAACATATTTTTGATATAGGAATTTAATTGTCCGACCGTATATACATTCCGAATCTCAATCACCCAGCTTTGCTATCTTAGCCAGGATCGCGTTGACAAATCCGCCGGAGGTATCCTGTCCATAGGTTTTGGCAATCTCTACCGCCTCGTCGATCGCAACGCTCCCGGGAATATCTTCATCAAACAGGAGCTCGAACACGGCCAGGCGCAGCACCGTCAGCTCCACCTTGCCCATGCGGGTAGTGTCCCACCCCTCCGTATTCTCGTTGATCAGAAGATCCAGCTCCCCCAGCTTCTCCTGGATGCGCTGGTACTTGTCCCTGACGTAATCCACATCCTTTTTGCGGGTAAGATTCTCCGTATCCTCCACAAACAATCTCACCTGCTCCGGCATGTCTTCCGGTTTGTTGAATTCCACGCGGAATAACAGCTTGAAAACCTGTTCCCTTAACTCATGTCGTCCCATGATTCTATCCTAATTGTCTTTTTTCATCGTGATGCCCGCGATACGGATATTGACATCGCTGCAGGTCAGCCCGGTCATATTCTCGATCGCGCTCTTCACCTTGGTCTGCACCTTCTGGCAGGTGGCCGGGATATTGTAGCCGTACTCCAGCGTCACCGTCAGATCCACCCGCACCTTCTCCCCCTGCACATCCACCTTGACGCCCTTGGTCAGGCTCTTCACGCCCACCCTGCTCATCAGCTCATTGGTGATATTGCCGGTCATGGCGCTGACTCCTTCCACCTCCGTGGCGGCAAGCGAAGCGATCATGGCAACCACGTCATCCGCGATCTGCACAACGCCCAGCTCTTCGTCCTCCTTCAGGACCAGCGCGCTTTTATCTATCTCTTTCTCCATGGTGATATCCTCCTTTGGATTACATTTCCTTCGGTTTCCCTCGCTCACGGGCTTTCGCCCCGAATAAAGTTATTATACCACAAGCGGGCTTTATTGTCATCAAAATTCTTATCTGGAAAGGGCCTCCGCGGTCAGTCCTTCCAGAAGGTGAGGGACAGTTGCCTGTCGTTGCTGGCGAACGCCACGGACTCTCCCTCCGGCATATACGCAAAGATCTCCTGCCCGTCAATCAGTCTCTCCCGCATCTGTCGAAAACATTCCTCGTCCGAACACTTGACGGTCACGTCCTCCCTGCCAAGTTCTTCCGCCCTGGCAAACAGCCGTTTCAGCCGCTCCCCGTCATAGGCCGTAAAATACGCGCCCTCCCGGACATAGTAGTTGGCGCCAAGGTCTGTGCACTCCGGCATGGGAACCGGGCCATCGATCGTATGCGTCCGCAAAAGCTGCCCGGTGGTCACGCAGAGATAGTCGTAATTGATGGACGGCTGGTAGGTATCCTCCTCCGAAACGCCTTCCGTCCTCCGATAGGAAGCATCCCCCCAGGTGGTGTCCACATAGTAATAGCTTCCGTCCACCTTCACCAGATTCCAGGCGTGGCCCTCTCCGTTCCCGACCTTTCCCTGCACCAGCGCACACTCTACCCCCAGACAGTTCAGCAGATACTGCGTGGCCTTGGCGTATCCGAGGCACACGGAGGCGCCGTTCACAAACACGGAATAAACATTTTGATTATCGGGAGCCTCCAGGTCATACTCCGTCCTCCGGATCAGTGTCTCATAGACAAATTTTACCAGCTCGTACTGGGACATTCCCTCCTCCGTCTCCGACAGGAGGGACGCCACGCTGGCGTCGATCTGCCGTCTGCGGTAGACGGCCTCCCTTTTGTCCATACTGTAGGTGCCGGAAAAGGAGATCGCCACCACGCTGTCCCCCCGGGTATATTTGCTGTAGCTGTAGCCGTCCACGTAGAAAAGCTCCGGATGGTCGCACATCACGCACTGAAAGATCCGGTCCACATAGGTCTCATCCATTCCGGCGTCGATCCCCTCCGAGGACAGGCGGATCTCCCCCGACATTGTGCCGAGGCACTCCTCCATGTCGCGGTACCACAGCTTTTCCTCCTCCGCCAGTCTGTCCTGGGACAGGCTGGCATAAGCAAAGTGCCCGGACGCCTCCTGCGACAGGAAGTTCCATCCGCCCGCGCCGCCGGAATCCTTTGGCGCGGCGGCATCCCTTTGCTCCAGCCTTCCCCGTTCTCCCGAAGCCACCCGTACCAGGCTCTCCCCCTCCAGCTCCAGATAGGCCGTCTCCGGGACCTGCGCGGCAAGCTCTTCCGCCCCGCAGCCGCTCCCTAAAACAGACAGGCCGCACAAAAGGAACACCGCGATCCGTCCTTTTACACCTCTACTCATGCAGTCACTCCAAATAAATGCTCAATTTCGGCTGAACTCTGCCAGCTTCAGGCCCTGATTGCGCTCCAGGGTCATGCCGATGCTCCAGGCGTTGACAAAGAGAAGCAGCGGATTCCCCTTCATGTCCTTCACTTTTTTCATGTCGGAGGTCCCGGTCAGCTTGTCCAGATCCACCTCGTCCTTGTTTTCGATCCAGCGGATATGCTCATAGGGAAGGTTACTTCAGGACGTCGAACTGCAGGACCCCGACTACCCCCACGATGATCTCCTCCATGCCGGTGTTGAACTCCTGGAAGATCTGGATCGCGCCTTCCTGGGCGATCTGCTCGACGCCCTTGACAAACTGTTTTCTCTTCATGGTATCCACCTGCCGCACCCGGGCAAAGTGCTCCGGCGCAAAGGTGGGGATCCCCTCGTACTGAAATTTTTCCTTCGGCATACAGATCGTGTCCCCGATGGAGACGATCCCCGGGTCAAACACGCCGATGATGTCTCCGGCGTATGCTGGACATGCCGCACCTCCATGTTGGCGTCAAATCGCCCGGAACAAATGCGCATGAACGCCACCCTGTCCCGATGCGCCTTATTCATATTCGCCTGTATCTTAAAGACAAACGCGCTGAACGCATTCTCCACGGGATCGATCAGTCCCACATCCGCCTTTCTGGGCAGCGGAGCCGTGGTCATATTCAGGAAATGCTGCAGAAAGATCTCCACGCCGAAATTGGTCAGCGCGGATCCGAAGCAGACCGGCGTCAGATCCCCGGCGCGCACCTGCTCCAGATCAAACGCGGCGCTGGCCCCGTCCAAGAGCTCGATCTCCTCCAAAAGCTTGTCCGCCGCGCCGTCCCCGATGGCTTCCCGGAGCCGTCCCTCCTCCGCCACGGGAAGCTCCGTGGCAGTCCCCTCCCGGGTACCCTTCTCCGTTCCGGAGTAGGAGATCACGCACTTCTTTTCCCGGTCGTAGACCCCTTTGAACTCCTTGCCGGAGCCGATGGGCCAGTTTAACGGACAGGTGGCGATGCCCAGCTCCTTTTCGATCTCGTCCAACAGATCAAAGGTGTCGTTGGCATCCCGGTCCATCTTGTTGATAAACGTAAAAATAGGGATCTTCCGCATGACACAGACCTTGAACAGTTTGCGGGTCGGCGCCTCCACGCCCTTGGAAGCGTCGATGACCATCACCGCGGAGTCCGCCGCCATCAGGGTGCGGTAGGTGTCCTCCGAGAAATCCTGGTGCCCGGGCGTGTCCAAAATGTTGATACAGTATCCGCCGTACTCAAACTGGAGAACGGACGAAGTCACGGAGATTCCCCGCTCCTTCTCGATCTCCATCCAGTCGGAAACGGCGTGCCTGGCGGTAGCCTTTCCCTTCACGCTTCCGGCCAGGTTAATCGCCCCTCCGTAAAGCAGAAATTTTTCCGTGAGAGTCGTCTTACCCGCGTCCGGATGGGAAATGATCGCAAAGGTTCGACGACGTTTGATCTCTTCTGTATAATTACTCACTGTCAGCCTCCCAATTTTCTTAAGATTGTCCCGCCAGCATACTCTCCCCCGGAAAAGAGGGCTGTATCGCAAAATATTGCAGTATGGTGGCGCCGATATCGGCAAAGGTCTTTCGGGTCCCCCTGTTTCCGGGCTCTATCCCCGCTCCCGTCATCAGAAACGGCGTGTACTCCCGGGTGTGATCGGTCGTCCTCTGATAAGCGGGATCACAGCCGTGATCCGCGGTGATCATCAGGAGATCTTCCCTGCGCATCCCGGAGAGGATCCGGGGCAGCTGTCCGTCAAAATAGGTCAGAGCCTTCGCGTATCCGTCCACATCCCGTCGGTGCCCATAGAGCATATCATAGTCTACAAGATTCACAAAACAGAGTCCCTCAAAGGGCTGTTCCATATACTTCAATGTTTTGTCTAT
>CANPWJ010000190.1 GCA_947584035.1 uncultured Acetatifactor sp.
CACCAAGAAGAAGCGCGAGGTCATTGTCAGCAACGCGGAGACGGGTGAGTCCAAGGCGTACCTGATCCCCTATGGCTCCCGCATTAAGATCGTGGACGGCCAGGAGCTGGAGGCCGGCGACGAGCTGACCGAGGGCAGCGTGAATCCCCATGACCTGCTGAAGATCAAAGGGATCCGTGCCGTTCAGGATTACCTCCTTAGAGAGGTGCAGCGCGTGTACCGTCTCCAGGGCGTGGACATCGCCGACAAGCACATCGAGGTGCTGGTCCGCCAGATGCTGAAGAAGGTCCGCATCGAGGACAGCGGCGATTCGGATTTCCTGCCGGGCACGCTGGTGGATGTGCTGGATTACGAGGAGCTGAACGAACAGCTGAAGGCGGAGGGCAAGCAGCCCGCGGACGGCAAGCAGATCATTCTCGGTATCACAAAGGCAGCGCTTGCCACCAATTCCTTCCTGTCCGCGGCATCCTTCCAGGAGACCACCAAGGTCCTGACGGAGGCTGCCATCAAGGGCAAGATCGATCCGCTGATCGGTCTGAAGGAAAATGTGATCATCGGTAAGCTGATCCCTGCGGGGACCGGTATGAAGCGTTACCGCGACACCCGGCTCAGCACGGATGAGACGGACACCATTTCCTTTGAGGAGGATCTCCTGGAGGACGAAGAGCAGGATCCGGTGGAGGAGCTGAACGGGGAAACGATTCCGGACGAGGACTCGGAGGGCTTCCCGGATGACGGTGCAGAGGAGCCGGAAGGCGCTGCAGCGGCAGAGGAAGAGCCTGTGGGAGTATCGGCTGAAGAATAGTGGATAGAAGCGGAAGGGTGTGTCTCTGCAGAGGCACACCTTTTGCGCTTTGGCAGAGGAAGAACGCGATCGGGGAGGAAGGAAAAACATGAAGGTATTGGTGACGGGCGTAAGGGGCCAGCTTGGCCATGATGTAGTGAAGGAGCTGGAAGAACGGGGAATCGAGGCAGTCGGGACGGATATTCAGGAGATGGATATCACGGATGCCGCCAGTGTGGACCGGGTGATCCGGGGGGCATCCCCCGACGCGGTGATCCACTGTGCGGCCTACACGGCGGTGGACGCTGCGGAGGAAAATGAGGCTGTCTGCCGGAAGATCAACGCGGACGGAACGCTTCATATTGCCAGAGTCTGCAGGGACCTGGACATCAAGATGATCTATATCAGCACGGATTATGTCTTTGACGGACAGGGGGAGCGTCTGTGGGAGCCGGAGGACCCGAGAGATCCGCAGAGCGTCTACGGGCGGACCAAGTACGAGGGAGAGCTGGCGGTACAGGATACGCTGGAGAAGTATTTTATTGTACGTATCGCCTGGGTTTTTGGTATCAACGGGAAAAATTTTGTCAAGACTATGTTAAATCTGGCAAAGAACCACGACCGGATCACGGTGGTCAACGATCAGTTCGGCTCGCCCACCTACACGCACGATCTGGCGAGACTGCTGGTGGATATGGTGCAGACGGAGAAGTACGGCGTTTATCACGCCACCAACGAGGGGATCTGTTCCTGGTATGAATTTGCCTGTGCCATTTTTGAAGAGGCGGGCATTTCGATGAACGTAGTGCCGGTGAGCACGGCGGAATACGGGGCGAAGGCGGCCCGGCCCGCCAACAGCAGGATGAGCAAGGAAAAGCTCAGCCGGAACGGATTTGAGCGTCTGCCGGAGTGGCGGGACGCGCTGAAGCGTTATCTCGCCGAGCTGCAGGCCTGTGAAAAAAATTTTGATTGACAACGCAATTACAAAGAAGTATACTGTTTGAGTGTGCACGCAAGTGTATCTTGTTTGTGTACCGCAAAATACTATATTATAAGAAAGAGGTGAAACAGAATGCCAACATTTAACCAGTTAGTAAGAAAGGGACGTCAGACCTCTGTAAAGAAGTCTACTGCACCGGCGCTCCAGAAGGGCTACAACTCCCTTCACAAGAAGGCGACCAATGTCTCCGCTCCGCAGAAGCGCGGCGTGTGCACCGCTGTTAAGACGGCGACTCCTAAGAAGCCTAACTCCGCACTGAGAAAGATCGCCAGAGTACGTCTTTCCAACGGGATCGAAGTGACCAGCTACATTCCCGGCGAGGGACACAACCTCCAGGAGCACAGCGTGGTGCTGATCCGCGGCGGAAGAGTTAAGGATCTGCCCGGTACCAGATATCACATCATCCGCGGCACCCTCGACACGGCGGGAGTTGCAAACCGGAAGCAGGCGCGTTCCAAATACGGCGCTAAGAGACCCAAAGAAGCGAAGAAGTGATCGGGCCGCTTGCAAACGTCGGCTGTCCCTGCAGGACAGCTTTGTACCACTAAACGGAACTAAGAAAAGTGTTGGAATTCTGTGATACAGATATAACAGCGCGAACACTTGGGGAAACACATGTGAGTACCGATGATTTATTTAAAAGCCGGAGCGATCCGGCAGATTGATAAGGAGGGAAGAAACGTGCCAAGAAAAGGACATATTCAGAAGAGAGATGTATTGGCGGATCCTTTGTACAACAATAAGGTAGTGACCAAGCTCATCAACAACATCATGCTGGATGGCAAGAAGGGCGTGGCGCAGAGGATCGTGTACGGGGCTTTTTCCAGAGTGGAGGAAAAGTCCGGAAGGCCGGCTCTGGAGGTATTTGAAGAGGCTATGAACAATATCATGCCTGTTCTGGAAGTGAAGGCAAGGCGAATCGGCGGCGCCACCTATCAGGTGCCGATCGAGGTCAGACCGGACAGACGTCAGGCGCTGGCTCTCCGCTGGCTGACCATGTTCTCCCGCAAGAGAAGCGAGAAAACCATGGAGGAGAAGCTTGCGAACGAGATCCTTGACGCATCCAACAACACCGGGGCCGCAGTCAAGAGAAAAGAAGACATGCACAAGATGGCAGAGGCGAACAAGGCTTTTGCACATTATCGGTTCTAAGCTTCTTTTGGGTTTTAAAAATAAAGATAGGAGGAGAAAACCTTGGCTGGAAGAGAATATCCGCTTGAGAGAACCAGGAATATAGGTATCATGGCTCACATCGACGCCGGTAAGACCACGTTGACCGAGCGAATCCTGTATTACACTGGCGTGAACTATAAGATTGGTGACACTCACGAAGGCACTGCTACCATGGACTGGATGGAGCAGGAACAGGAGAGAGGCATCACCATCACATCCGCTGCTACGACCTGCCACTGGACTCTGGAAAAAGAAACCAAGCCCATGCCGGGCGCGCTGGAGCATCGGATCAATATCATTGACACTCCTGGCCACGTGGATTTCACGGTGGAGGTAGAGCGTTCCCTGCGCGTGCTGGACGGCGCTGTCGGCGTGTTCTGTGCGAAGGGCGGCGTGGAGCCCCAGTCCGAGAATGTATGGCGCCAGGCCGACACCTACAACGTGCCCCGTATGGCGTTCATCAATAAGATGGACATCCTGGGCGCGAATTTCTACGGCGCGGTGGATCAGATCCGCACCAGGCTCGGCAAGAATGCGATCATCCTGCAGCTGCCCATCGGCAAGGAGGATGATTTCAAGGGGATCATCGATCTGTTTGAGATGAAGGCATATATCTACAATGATGACAAGGGCGACGATATCACTGTCACCGACGATCTGGGCGACATGAAGGACGACGCCGAGCTGTACCGCAGCGAGCTGATCGAGAAGATCTGCGAGCTGGACGACGACCTGATGATGCAGTATCTGGAGGGCGAGGAGCCTTCCGTGGAGGACATGAAGCGGGTGCTGCGCAAGGCGACCTGCGAGTGCCAGGCGGTGCCGGTCTGCTGTGGTTCCGCGTACCGCAATAAGGGCGTTCAGAAGCTTCTGGACGCGATCCTTGAGTATATGCCCGCGCCGACCGATGTCCCTGACATCAAGGGCGTGGATCTGGACGGCAACGAGATCGAGAGACATTCCTCTGACGAGGAGCCTTTCTCCGCGCTGGCCTTCAAGATCATGGCCGATCCCTTTGTGGGTAAGCTGGCGTTTATCCGTGTGTATTCCGGCACGTTAAATTCCGGATCCTATGTGCTCAACGCCACCAAGGACAAGAAGGAGCGCGTGGGACGTATCCTGCAGATGCACGCCAACAAGCGTGCGGAGCTGGACAAGGTATATTCCGGCGATATCGCCGCAGCGGTAGGTTTAAAGGAGACCTCCACCGGCGATACTCTCTGTGACGAGAGACATCCCGTGATTCTGGAGTCCATGGAGTTCCCCGAGCCCGTTATCGAGCTGGCCATCGAGCCCAAGACCAAGGCAAGCCAGGGCAAGATGGGCGAGGCACTGGCAAAGCTGGCGGAGGAGGATCCCACCTTCCGCGCACACACGGACAACGAGACCGGTCAGACCATCATCGCCGGCATGGGCGAGCTGCATCTGGAGATCATTGTGGATCGTCTGCTGCGTGAGTTCCATGTGGAGGCGAACGTAGGCGCTCCTCAGGTTGCTTACAAGGAGGCGTTTACCAAGGCTGTCGATGTGGATTCCAAATATGCGAAGCAGTCCGGCGGACGCGGTCAGTACGGTCACTGTAAGGTGAAGTTTGAGCCCCTGGAGGCAAACTGCGAGAAGTTTGAGTTTGACCCGAAGGCCAATGTCCTGATCAACGAGCCTCCCACCCTGCTGTTCGAGTCCACCGTGGTGGGCGGTTCCATCCCCAAGGAGTATATCCCGGCGGTCGGCGAGGGAATCAAGGAGGCGGCACAGGCCGGTATCCTTGGCGGCTTCCCCGTATTGGGCGTGCACGCAAATGTGTATGACGGTTCCTACCACGAGGTCGATTCCTCCGAGATGGCGTTCCATATCGCCGGTTCCATGGCGTTCAAGGAGGCGATGCAGAAGGCAAGCCCTGTGCTGCTGGAGCCG
>CANPWJ010000191.1 GCA_947584035.1 uncultured Acetatifactor sp.
AGACCATCTTGAAGGTGGAGCCGGGAGCCAGGGGCGACTGGGTGGCGTAATTGTACTGGGGATTGGACTTGTCCGCGTTTAGCTTCTCAAAGTAGGCGGCGTCCACCGAGTTCGCCATCCGGTTGTTGTCGTAGCCCGGGTAGGACACGATGGCCAGCACAGCCCCGCTGTTTACATCCGTGATCACCACGGAGGCGTTGCAGGGATCCAGCGCCAGCTGGGCCGGCGTGATATCCAGGTTCTGGATGCGGTTCATCATAAACTGATAGGCCGTCATCCTGCCGCTTTTCAGGGCGTCCTCTTCCTCCGCGGGCACCTCGATCACGCCCTGCTCGCACAGAAGCAGACACATCTGCCTTCCGCTGATCACATCGTTCAACAGCATGTACTTGTAGAACCGCTTCTGAAACTCCGTGTTCTTGTCCATCATCTGGATGATGTACTCCACCAGCTTGGCGTAGATCTCCGCGGAGTCGGAATATTTGTCGTCCAGCTTCAGCCTGCTCACGTCGATCCAGTTCTGGGCGATACAGTAGGTCAGGTACTCGTTCAGGCTGATGACCTCCTCCTTGGCCCACGCCTGATAGGTCTCGTCCTCCGTGTCCACCTGGTCGGACAAAAGGACGCCGTCCCTGGCCAGATAGGTCACGATGTTGCTCTGGTAGACCTGATATTCCTTGCTCAGCCGGTTGTAGGGCGTACACCCCTCCAGGAGCTCATAGGACATCTTCTCATAGACCTGGTCCCGGTAGGACAGGTAGCTCTGATAGACCTGCTGCTCCACCTCCCCGGCATCCTCTCTGGCAAACTGCTTCATGTCCACGATATTGTTGTTGATCACGGAAAAATACACGTCGTAGATGGGGATCTTGATATCCGAGCTGCCCGCGTTCGGTCCCGCCACATACTCCTTGGCGTTGATGATCTTGCTGGCCACCAGCCCCGCCAGCTTCTGCTCGATGATCTGGTAGACCGCGATCGTCAGGTCCCGGTCCACGGTCAGGTACACATCGTTCCCCGACTGCGCCTCCGTGCGGTTCTGGATCGCCATCACCTTTCCGGTGGTGTCCACCACCACCGTCTCGCTCCCCTTCTTTCCCTGGAGCGTGGTCTCCATATACGCTTCGATCCCGCTCTTTCCCACCACGTCGTTGATGTTGTAGACGCCCGCGCCGTTCCCCTCCGCCTCCGCCTGCTCATTCAGCCGGGCCAGCTCGTCCGAGGAGATCTTTCCCGTGTAGCCCAGCACATGGGCGAAATACTGGCTGTCCACATAACGGCGGATGGTGTCCTCCACGATCGTAACGCCCGGCAGCTGGTCGGAATTCTCCATCACCACCGCCACCGTCTCCTGACTGACGTCCGTGGCCACCGTGGTCCCGATGTATTTCCGGTAGGACGTCAGATACATGGCGTAGCGGATGGTGACCATCTTCAGCCAGTCCTCGTCCGAATAGCCGAGTCCCGGGACAAACTGCTCCCCTCCGTCCTCATAGCCGCCCACCGCGAAGGTGATCCCCTTGCCCTTCGCCCGGCTCACATACTCCATCACCTCTCTGGCGGTGCAGACCCGCTCCTCATCCGTGAGATCGTCCACAGAGGCATGTTCAAAAATATCCGCCAGAAAGCGCAGCCGCCGGGTGCCCTCCACCGAGAAGGCGAACTCGCCGTCCTCGTCGATCACGATCTGAAAATCCGTGATCACGTGGTCGCCGTTTTTCTCGATCATCCGGATCAGGCGGTAGACCGTGTCGTTGATCTTCTGGTTGCGGTCGGCGCTCCCCGTTTCGTACACATCCTCGATCTTGACGGAATACGCCAGCTCGTTGTACGCCAGGACGTTTCCGTTGCGGTCGTAGATATTCCCCCGCACACTGGCGATGTCCCTGGTCTTTTCCGTCTCCAGGATAAAGTCGTTCAGGTACTCCTCGCCATGCACGATCTGCAGCTTAAAGCACTGATAGATCAAAAGCCCGCCCAGGGCCAGCATGGCCAGGGTCAGCACCGTGATCCGGCTCGTTATGAAGTTGATGATCCGCTCCTTCCACTCGTCAAACAAACTTCTGCTCTCTCCTTCGCTCTCCTTCCTCCAGCTTCTCATTCACCTTCAGGATGACGGGATAGAGGAAGATCGTCACGACGATCGTATAAAGCGCCTCCGGCAGGATGACGCCTGTAAAATAAAACGAAAAATGAAACTTGCTCCTCAACAGAAACATCAGGATATAGCACAGGATCCCATAGGTCAGATCGCTGGCCACGATCAGGGCGATGGGAAGCTTGATATCCTCCGGATAGAAAACGCGGCTGAACTTGCCGTTCACAAAGCCTATGTACATCAGCACCAGCGCGTAGAAGCCCAAAAAGCTCCCGTAAAAAATATCGCTCAAAAGCCCGCAGAAAAATCCGATGATCAGCCCCTCCTTCTCTCCCCGCATAAATCCGAAGGCGGAGGTCAGGATGATCATCAGGTTGGGGATGATCCCCGCCAGGGCCAGGCTGTTGAACACGCTGCACTGTAGGATAAAGCAGACCAATATAAACAGGGTCACTACAATCTTTCGGATCATGGCTCCTCTTCCTCTACCTGCTGCTTCTGATCCAGGATGACCAGCACCTCCCCCAGATGTTCAAAGTCCACCGCCGGGGTCAGATAGCCGGACTTGGTCAGGTTGTTGGCGTCCCGGTTCACCGTGTGCAGATAGCCGATCAAAATGTTGGGCAGATACTTGTCGCTGATATTGGATGTGACAATCTTGTCACCTACCTTCACCTGGTTCCGGCTGTCCACCAGCTGGCTGAAAGAGATCACTCCGTCCGCCATCAGCTGCAGATCCCCCGACACGATCAGGTTGTCCTCCGTGGCCAGGGTCATGGCGCTGACATTACTGTTGTCCGATATGACAGAGGTGACTCTCGCCCAGTTGGGCCCCACCGCGGTGATCCGTCCCACCAGGCCGCCCTCCGCGATCACATTCATATCAATGGCAAGCCCCTCCGCGGCGCCCTTGTCGATGACGAAGGAGGCGTACCAGTTCCCGGAATCCCGGGCGATGATCCGGGCGCCGACCTTTCGGTACTGGCCGTACTGCTCATCCAGCTCCATCAGCTTCCGAAGCTGGTTCAGCTCATATTTGTCCTGCTGCAGAAGGATGTTCTCCTCCGTGAGCTGTGCCACCTGTTCCTTCAGCTCCTCGTTCTCCTCCAGGAGGGAGCGGATCTGGGCCAGCTCCTCCGAGCGGTTCCCCAGCCATTCCCCCATCCGGCTGATCCCCTGCTCAAACGGGACGATCACATACCCTACCGCCGTGTTGAACGGCCCGTTAAACGCGTCCGTTCCGAACGTGATCAGCATCAGGACAGTGCACAGAAGTGTCAAAATAAAAAGGAGATATTTACTCGGCAGAGTAAACCGCTCCCCTTTTCTTTTTATGATTGGGCTCATTTACTCATCCCTTCGATTGCGTAGGTCACTGATTTGTAATTATCGTCCTTGATGATCTTGGCCAGCCCCATGGCCACGCTGCCGATGGGCTCCTCCGCCACGTTGACCTTCAGTCCCGTCCCCATGGCGAGCCGCTCCGCCAGATGGCTCACCTGGGACGCGCCCCCCGTCAGATAGATGCCGTGGCGGTAAATGTCCGCCGCCAGCTCCGGCGGCGTCCGCTCCAGGATCACCTTCACGTTGTCGATGATCGTGTTGAAATGCTCCTCCAGGGACTCCTCCACCAGCTTCGTGGGGATCTCCCGCTCCACGGGAAGCCCGGTGACGATATCCCGCCCGTAAACCACGGCGCCCCGCTTCTCCTCCTCCAGCTCCTTCAGGGAGATCTTCACCGTCTCCGCCGTCTTGCCGCCGATAATCAGGCTGAACTCCCTGCGCACCGCGGCGCGGATCGCCTCGTCGAATTTCAGGCCGCCCACCTTGATCAGACGGCTCAGGACGATGCCGCCCAGGGACAGGATCGAGATCTCCGTGGTCTCGTACCCCACGTTCACCACCAGGACGCCCTGGGAATTTTTCACGTCGATCTCCAGCCCCAGGCCGTCCGCCACGGCCTTTTCCACCACCGTGATCTTTTTCGCCTTCACGTTGGCATCCTTCAGCAGATCGTAGAACGCGCGCTTCTCCACATCGGTCACATCCGTAGGCACGGCGATCAGAAACTCCGCCGGCTTTAAATTCCCCTTCTGGAGATCCGTGATAAAATACTTGATCAAGGTCTCCATATTGTGAATATCCGCGATCACTCCGTTGGAAAGGGGATAGGAAATATGAATATTGCCGGGCGCTTTCTCATACATTTCAAATGCAGAGTCCCCATAGGCAAACAGAGTGTTCTTATTCTCGATGGCGATCATGTTCTTCTCCACCATGATCTGATCGTCGTTCCTGCTGTAGATCTTGATGTTGTTCGTGCCAAGGTCAATGCCGAATGCGTTGTTAGCCAAAAATGACAGCTCCTTTCTCTCACAAAAGTTCGTTCTCCTGAAAACTGATATAGCGATTGTCCCCGATGATAATATGATCGATCAGGGGAATATCCAATTTCCTTCCCAGCTCGCTCAGCGTGCGGGTGATCTCCCGGTCGGCCCGGCTCGGGGCCGGATCGCCGCTGGGATGATTGTGCACCAGGACCAGGTTCACCGCCCGGCACCGCAGCGCCTCCAGGAAAACCTCCCTGGGGGATAGGTACGATCTGCTGGCGCTCCCGTTGGAGAGCTCCGTCTCCCGGATCATCCGCCCCCTGGCATCCAGACAAAACAGGAGGATGCACTCCCGCTCCCGGTGCCGCAGCTTCTCCATGCAGTAGGCCGCCACCGTGGCGGGGCAGTCAAATTTCAG
>CANPWJ010000192.1 GCA_947584035.1 uncultured Acetatifactor sp.
CCGGTTTGGAAGGCGAATTATAGTTTAGCACATCCCTCTCCCTCTTGTCAACTACTTTTTACCCATTCTAAGGGAAAATTCTAAGGGAAAACTAAAGGAAAAGTGAAGGGAAAAGCACGAACGCGCCCGCCGGCTCACAGGTACCTCTGCGCAAAGGACAGATCCGATACCAGCTGTTCCACTGCGTGCGCCAGATAATTGTGCTGATAGAACCAGTATAGGATGCGGTTCCCCGCTGTACATTCCTCAATGAGGCGGCCAACCATCCCCAAATCCATCATCATGGCAAAGGTGTAGACTGTCCAGAGGATCAGCACGGTCTCCAGCGCTCCGGACACGATTCCAAACAGCTTGTCCGCCCAATGCACCACCGGCAGCCTTGCTATCATCTTCGCCGAGAAAAAGACGACCCCCAGCAGATGCTTGGCAATTCCCAAGAGCACCAGAAGCAGTACCACCACGATCACATTCAGGATCTTTCCGTCGAAATAACTGTTCAGGCCGTTCGCCAGCAGCACCGCCACCGTACAGAGGATCACCAGGGAGACCAGGGAGATGATCTGTCTTACCATGCCGATCTTATAGCCGTTCACCACATTGAAAATCAACAAGAGAATCACGCAGATCAAAAGTAAATTCATTTGTGCTCCTATCCGTGCGCATCCGCACAATCTTCTTTTCTTTTTGACCAGAACCCGCAGACATCGGGCCATCATTTCAGCTGGATCGTGTCAATAGAGTGGTCCGTCACCAGAATATAACGGTACGCGGAATCGGTGGGAATCATCACATTGACCGGCTCCCGAAAGCTTCCGTTGAATTTCTCCAGGCCGTCATAGGTGCGGATCATACATTGGGTATCATTATATATGATAAAATTGTCCTTTGTAAAGAGAATGTCCGTGTAATCCATATCAAAGTAGTAACTGCCCACCAGCTGAGCGGAGGTATTGTAAACCTGCATCAGATATCGGCTCTCCGGATCGTCGGAGCCAAAAACGATTCCGACGTACTTTTCTCCGTAAAAAACGGACAGCACCTCCTGACTGAACATATAGCGGGCCTCCAGCTCTGGGATCTGGCTCCCCTTATAGATCAGCAGGCTGTCATCCCCCACTGCGAACGCGGTTTCCCCGTCCGGGAAACAGATCTCCGGAACCAGCAGATCCGCGTAGGAATAAGCGCTGACGATCCGATCGCTCACATTTTTCCCCACCGGCCCGAAATTGTAAAAGGCGATATTGGTCTTTAACATACCCGCATCTACATAGACATAGGCAACCGCCAGCATTTCTCCGTTCGGAGACAGCGCGATCGCCCCCGGATAACCGCTGAGATCCATATGCGTCTGTCCGTCGGCAATCAGCTCTCCCGTGGAATCATAGGTATTGATCCAGGTGACATCTGTGTCCGCCAGGACCGCCGTCACATGCCCGTTTGCCGATACCGCTATATCCCTTACCGGCATGGTGGTGTTGATCGTTCCCAAAATGCCTTCCGTGTTCTGCACATAAATATCTCTTCCATTATAATTGCCGATCGCCGCCACGTTTTGATTGATAGCGATCTTGATATCCTGTATCTCATAGGTCTGGTTCCAGATCAGGCCGCCTTTGGCATCCGTACAGCTCGCTCCGTCCTTGCTGTATGTCAGGATCCGGTTCTGCAGAGCCACATCCACAGACTCGGAATCCTTCTCCCGCTCCACCGACGAGACGATGTCATAACCTGTATACACATGCCGTCTGTACAGAGCCGTCAGCAGGATGATCGCCGCCACGACAACGGCGCAGATCAGAAGCCCCCGATACATCGCCGTCAATTTATGCAGCCGGATCTTTGTGCGGTAGTCCGCCTGTCCCCGCTCCCGCTTTTCCCGTTCTCTCAAAAAACTCCTGATATCCGCCATCGTATACCCCTTTGCATCCTCTGTACCATGCCTGTCCGAAGCGGCCCCTGCCGCGCATCGGCCTTTTTCTACTGGGGCAGCAAGATCTGCTGGCCCACCTTGATATCGTCCGGATCCGCGATCGAATTGATCCGGCAAATCTCAGGGACGCGCGCGTCGCTGCCATAGTTGCGCATACAGATACTGGTCAGCGTATCTCCCCGCTCGATGGTGTAGGACACCATCGCCGGCCCCTGGGCCTGAGCGGAAGGCGCGTCCCCGCCAGCAGACGCAGTCTCCTCCGTCTGCTCTCCGGGCTTGTCCGAGCTCTCCGGCTCTTCCGCGGGCTGGTCCGGCTCCTCCGCTCCCGTCTCCTCTGCAGGCGTCTCAAAAGCCGTCTCCGTTTCCCCACCGCTTTCCCAGGAGTCGGTTTCCGAAGAGGCTGTCTCCGCCGGGGATGTCTCCGGGGAACCCGTCTCAGAGGCAGCCGTCTCCGTCTGCGTGTTCTGCCCATTCTCCTGCAGGATCGCCTCGGTCAGCTTGTCCTCCGCGACCAGCGTATTGCCGTTTGCCGGGTTTCCCATGACCGGCACCACATCCTGTCCCTCTTCATCCGGCAGCTTCTGCTCCGCCAGCCCATTCAGGCTCTGCCGGACCATCAGCTGTACATCCTCCAGCCGCAGACCACCGTTCATGGAGGTCAGGCCCACCAGACAGAGCAGCAGGAACATCGCGACTGCCGCCGCTTTCATTCTCCGGATCCCGGTTTTTCCCGGCTGTTCTCTCTTCCAGGTCTGCGACAGATCGCTGCGTTCCGATTGGCTCAGGCCGTCCCGGGCAGCCTCCGCCTTCGGCTCCGGCGGGGTCTCCCGAACCGGCTCCGCCTTGCGCGAAAAGCCCCTGCTCTCCTCCGTCTGCGCCCTCCGGGCCTCCTGACGCCGCTTTACGGTCTCGTACTTCTCCTGATCCACAAATTCCGGCTGGACTTCCCCGGAACGGGCCTCCAGCATGAAATTGAGCATACCGTCGTTTTTTTCATAAAACTGCGCGTAGCCCGCTATGTATCTGCAAATGCCCCTCTCACAGATATGGAAGCCTTCTATCATCTCGCCATTCAAAAGCCGGTATCCCTGAAATTCATACTCTCCAAAGTACCTCTGACGGTTCTGCTCGATCTCCTGCAGCTGCGCCTGGGAGAGATGTCTTACCTCGCGCTGCAGGAAATTCAGCTTTGCCGCCCCATACAAAAAGAGGTAGGACATTTCTTCCTCCTCCCTGCGTATTCCATACAGAGCTACCGCAATATCCTTGTTGCGCGCCACCTGGTTCAACTGTTTCAGATAAGATACCACATAATCTTCCACATACACCTTGCAGGTGCGGTCGGATTCTCCGATCTGTGTAACATTCTTTGGCAATTCCATATAAAAACACCTCCCATACCATTTCTATCAATATAGCATCGGTGTGCGAGGCATTTTATCAATTCTTGTCAGGGCATCCGAAAAAGTGCTCGACATTTTTTGCGGGGAGCACGCAGGAACCAAAGCAGGAAGGCAACGTCACCCAAACCGGGAAGGAGGTGTCACTCAAATCGGGAAAGAGACATCACTCAAACCGATAAACGGTCACGGACGCGTAATCCCCCGCGCTTCCCCCAAACACACAGGGCTGAAAATTCTCGTGGTGGATGGCATCCGGCGCATACTGCGTCTCCAGGCACAGTCCAAACCGCTTCTCATAAACGGCATTTCCCTTGCCTGTCTGGGTGTCAATGTAATTGCCGGCGTAAAACTGTACGCAGGGAAGCGTGGTGTACGCCTTCATCACCCGGCCGCTCTCAGCGCCCTTCACCGTGGCGAAATGCCGGAGCGTCCCGTCCCATCCGTCGATCAGCCAGTTGTGGTCGTAGCCTCCCGCCAGCTTCAGCTGTTCAAAGTCCGCGTCAATCTCCTTTCCCACACACTTCCTGACGGTGAAATCCATGGGCGTGCCCGCCACCGCGGCGATCTCGCCCGTGGGAATGGATCCCGCATCCGCGGGCGTATACCGGGAAGCCCCCAGCCAAAGCTCGTGATCCGTGATCTGACCGTTCCCGGCCCCATTTAAATTGAAATAAGTATGGTTCGTCAGGTTCAGGATCGTTCTCTGGTCGCTGGAAGCGTGATACTCCAGCCTCAGCTCGTTCTCTTCATTCAGAGAATAGGTCACCTGCACCTGCTTTTTGCCGGGAAATCCCAGGGTCGCGTCGTCCTCCAGGGAAAAGGTGACGCTGTTCTCCCCCACAGCGGCCTTCCACATGCGCTTATGATACCCCAGCTTCGCATGGCTGTGCAGATTGTTCCCGTTGTCGTTCACATCCAGAGAATAATCCACGCCGTCCAGGGTAAAGGCCGCTCCGCCGATACGGTTGGCGTTAGGGCCGATCACCGCTCCGAAGAAGCTGGGATTCTGAAAGTACCCTTCCGCCTGGTCAAAGCCCAGCACCACATCCTCTGCCCGGCCCTGGGCATCCGGCACAAGCAGCTTGACCAGGATGGCCCCGAAATCGGTCAGCCACGCCTCCATTCCCCGGGAATTGCGCAGCACATACCTGGTGATCTCCTGCCCCTCGGGGCTTTTGCCAAAGAAACTTTTCTCCACTGTCATCTTGCTCTCCATTCCGAAGCGTTCCACTGTGCAGCGGGCACGGCATATTTCCATACGCGTCTGTACCCGGGAAATTTGCGGCGCTTCCGCGCAAATTTCCGATCTTATAGTTCCACTCTGCCCTCCAGCGCCCGCAGAAGCGTCACCTCGTCGATATACTCCAGGTCGCCGCCCACCGGCACGCCGCTGGCGATACGGGTCACACGGATCCCTGTGGGTTTGATCAGCTTGCTGATATACATGGCGGTGGTCTCACCCTCCAGGCTGGAGTTGGTAGCGATGATCACTTCCTCCACATCT
>CANPWJ010000193.1 GCA_947584035.1 uncultured Acetatifactor sp.
CCTTGGAGAGCGCCTTGATCACGCGGATCCCGGCGATATCTTCCCGCACCATGCGCACAAAGCGATCCTCCGCCTCCTGCAGCACCCGGTACAGGGGAATACTCCTCCGGGACACGAACAGAGTGACCGCGGCCAGGAAGGGCATGACTGCCAGAAGCACGCACGCCATGGCAGGATCCAGCGTGAAGGTCACACAGACGCCGCCCACCAGCAGGATGGGGGCGCGCACGCCCAGCCGCTGGACGCGCCCGATCATCTGGTGCAGATTGTAGGTGTCCGTGGTCATGCGGGAGATCAGGGAGGGCTTGGTAAAGTCATCCGCCTGACGGCTGGACAGGTACATGGTCCTGTGAAACAGGTCATGGCGGATCACCTCCGTAGCATCGCTGGCCACTCTGGAAGCCATCCGGTTGGCGGCAATATTAAAAAGCACCGCAAGCACGGAACAGCCGATCATCAGGCCGCCCCAGAAAAACACCAGGCTCCTCTGCCGCAGCGGGATCACGGTGTCAATGATATAGGCCAGTATGTAGGGGATGCAGAGATCCATGACGGTTCCCACAAATTTAATAAGAAACCCCACTCCCATGCGTGGAAAGTAGGGCCGGATATAGTGCGTGATGATCTGTTTCAAGCTTTGCTCCTTATCGCAGTCTGACCAAATGCCGTCCCGGACGGACCGTCTTTTCCTTTCTCATTATAAACAATTCCGTTTCTCCGCGCAACGGAAAGAAAAATCATTTTGGGTATTTTCAAAGCCTCCTTTTTGGTATATCATAATCCTAGTAGATTTCAAAATAGGAGGGAATCCGTCATGTTTCAGTTTACTGCAGACTGTATGCTGGGAATAGAAAATATTGACACAGAACATAAGCATCTGTTCGATCTGATGAACGATGCGCTGGAGGCGCTTCAAAAATGCACCATGTTTGACCAGTACCAGACCATCAACAATATCATCGAAGAGCTTCAGGACTATGCGGAACAGCATTTTGCCCACGAGGAGGCCTACATGGAGAAGATCTGTGACCCGGAGCTGATCCTGCAGCGCACCCAGCACATGATGTTCCGGGAGTCCGTCAACCGCCTTTCGGTGGCGAACATCGATTATGAGGAGGGCCAGCAGGAGGTTCTGCGGGAGATGATCGACTTTCTCGCCAAATGGCTCTATCGGCACATTTTGGGAAGCGATATTATGATCGGGAAGCTCCCGCCCTTGGAAAAGTGGATGCTTCTGGAAAATCCCTGCGAGTTTACCGACGAATACCGGACCGGCATCCCGCTGATCGACTCCGAGCACAAACAGCTTCTCTCCATCGTGGAGCAGGCCAATCATCTGGCCCGGTCGGAGCACGTGGAGGAAAAGTACGATGAGATCCTTCTGGTCCTGGAGCAGCTGAAAAATTACACGGTGGAACACTTTCAGGACGAGGAAGAATATATGGAGAGCATCGGCTACGAGGGACTTGCCGCGCAGAAGCGCGCCCACGACGCCTTTATCGACAAGATCGAAAACCTCTCCATGGAGGAATTGACAAAGCATCCCAAGGAGTATCTGCAAAGCCTTCTGGAGTTTCTGCTGGGATGGCTGGTGAACCATATCCTGCACAGCGACAAGAAGATCCCCATGGCCACCAGGCCGGTGGAGTGAGTATCGGTTTTTATGGCAGTCCAAAAGAGGGTGTCCCTCAAGTCATTTCAAATGACTTTTGGGACACCCTCTTACTAAAATAGCTTTAAATCTTAAATACGGAGATCTCTCCCTTCAGCTCATCCATATTTTCACCCAGCGCCTCCGCGGTCCGGTTCAGATTCTCCACATTCTCAAGCAGCCGGTTGGCCACCTCGTTCACGGTTTCCGCGCTGGTAGCGGTCTCCTCGATGATATCGGAAATATTCTTTACCGCCGTTACCGCCTCGCTGCGCTCCTGATCGGCTCTCTCCGTTCCCGTCACGATCTCCTGCAGCCCGTTCACCAGGTCGCTCATGCGTTTGCGCATCTGCTGGAACACGTCTACCACCTGCTCCACCGCCTGCGACTGGAGGGCAACCATGTCTCCGGCCTGATTGGCGCTCTGCACACTGTTCAGCGTCTGCGCCGTGATATGCTCCACATTGTTGCGGATCTCTCCCGCCGCCTGTGCGGAATCGTCCGCCAGCTTGCGGATCTCCTCCGCCACCACGGCGAAGCCTCTTCCGGCCTCTCCCGCTCTGGCCGCCTCGATGCTGGCGTTCAGGGACAGCAGATTGGTCTGCTCCGAAATGTCTGTGATGGTTCCCACAAAGGAATTGATGACCTCGGACTCCTGCCGCAGGGATTCGATGCTCTCTCCCACCTTGACCGTCATCTGCGTGGTTTCCTTGGCGCGGACTCCCAGAAGTCTCACAATCTCCATTCCCTGATTGATCATCACTTCCGTCTCCTGCACCAGGCGCTCCACCCGCTCTACGATCGCACTGACATTCTGGATCTCATTGGAGAGCACATCCGTCTTGTCTACACACTCCTGGGCATGTCTTGCCTGACGGTTGATCCCCTCGTTGATCTCCGCGATCGCCTGGGTGATGTCCTGGGAATAGCTGTGGATGACACCGGACGCCTGTTCCACATCCTTGGAGGACATTTCCAGCTGATCGGTGGCCGCGTTCACCTTGTCAACCAGCTTCTTGGTGTTGGTGATCATATTGGTGGCGGATCCCGCCAGCCCCCGGAACTCGTCACGGCCTCGGGCGGTCACCTGGACTGTCAGGTCTCCCCTGGCAACCTCGCCGAACTTTTTGGAGATGCGCTTCATGTTATTTTGAATTCCGATGACGATCAGCATACCGATCACAAAAACCGTCACACTGGCCAGAAGCACCAGGGTCACCGTGAGCGCGCGGATCTCCTCCGCCTGCCCGGTCACCACGTCCGTGGGAACCAGCGTACAGACAGTGGCTCCCGTGGTCTCGCTGGTACTGTAGAGGAACAGGTAATCCTTCCCCTGATAGCGGATCTCCGAATTGCCCTGGGGCTCCCCGGATTCCAGCGCCGCTGTAAAGAATTCCTGCCCGTAGAACACAGGCTCTCCCTCCGGGATACCGCTTTCCTCTCCCTCCGCAAGCTCCTCGCAGATGATCTCGCTGCCTCCGTCCGTGATAAAGCCTATAATACTGCCGTCCCCAAAATCCAGCTCCTGCAGGAAGCTCTCAATGGCGGACCGCTTGATGTCGATCACCACGATGGCGTTGTTGTTCTGGCTGAGCATCTCATAGGCCAGTATGTAGTCATCCGTGCTGCCTCCCAGCGCCATCGTCGTGTCGATCAGCTCATGGGAATCCACCCAGGGGATCACACTGATGGGGCCGTTGGAAACAAGCGCCTTATAATCGTCAAAAAATCCCTCGTACTTGTCGGCCGCCTTGGTGGACAGCGAGCTGACACCGGACTTCGTGATAATATGGATATTCGCGATAAACGGGTTGGCGATCTGGGTGCTCATCATGTCCGCCCGCAGATTGCTAAACAGCGTATTGGTGTCTCCGTTATTGGAGAGATACTGGCTCAGCTCCTCGTTGAACGCATACTTGGTGGCCTCCGAAGAGATAAAGGTACAGCTCATATCCACATACTCCGTGGCCATCTGAACCGTCTGCATGGAGGACTCCAAAAACTTGTCGCTCATGCCCTGGGCGGATTTCTGATAGGCCGAGATGCCGATCACGATCATAAAGAGGATGGGCACCAGGAAACAGAGAATGATCTTGTTCCGGATACTGAAGAGCATAAGCCCTCCCTGCTTTCCGCTCGTTCCGGTGCCGGGCGCTTTGGCCGCCCCGGCCCGCCGGGATGCCTTGGGCTGTCCGGATGCTTTCGGCTGCCTGGATGCTTTAGGCGCCTTAGGCGCTTTGGGTTCCTTGGATGCCTTTGGTGCCTTGGGCGCTTTGGGTTCCTTGGATGCCTTTGGTGCCTTGGGTGCTTTGGGCGCTTTGGGTTCCTTCGGCTGCTTCAGCGCTTTGGGTTCCTTGGGTGCCTTCGGCTGCTTGGGTTCTTTCGGTTTCTTCTGTTTCTTCGGCTGCCTGGGCGCTTTCGGCTGCTTCGACGCTTTGACCGTCTCCTCCATTGCCGCTCCCCTCTCGTCCGCTGCTGTCGTTTTATCGATAGTAGTATTCTTCTCCTGCAACTGCCTGCCCTCCCAATCGTCTCGTCGCCTCTCCCCTATCGGCGAACCTGCGGTTTGCTCTTTCTATGAATAGTATATCATACCTTTTTGCTTTTTGAAACATCTATTTCTTCAAATTTCCCGCAGAGACATGGATTGCAGATACCACTCCTCGAATCCCGGCTGTTCCGCCAGATTCCGCACCTCCATCCGACAGCCGGATCCGCTCCTTTGCTTTTCCCAGAAATCCTCCGGCCAGCCCTGCCGCAGGATCCGTGCCCCGGCCAGGGCGGCCCCGGCCAGGGCGGTGTTGCCGCCCGACACCGTGCGCTCTGACAGGACGGACGGCAAAAGCCCGATCCGCACGGCCGCGTCCGGATCCAGGTAATAGCCGAATCCCCCGGCCAGCACCACGCGCCCGATCTCGCCAAGCCCCACGCCGTACTCCCCGGCCAGGATCCGTATGCCCGCCGCGATGGCTCCCTTGGCCAGCTGCACCGCGCGCACCGCCGCCTGGGTCACGTGTACGCCGCCAATGCGGATTCCCTCCGCAAAGTAGGGATCCGCCAAAAGCCCCGTCTCATCCAGCACGCCCTCTTCCCGAAGCCGTGCTAAGAGCCGTATCATGTCCGCCCCCCAGA
>CANPWJ010000194.1 GCA_947584035.1 uncultured Acetatifactor sp.
ATCTCCAGCACCTTCTCCTTCTCGTCGTCCTCCTTCTCCACCATGACCTCCGCGGTCTTGGCGTTCTCGGAGAGATCGATAAAGAGGTTCAGGTGCTCGCTGAGAACCTTTGCGGCGAGGCTGACCGCCTCGTCGGGAACCAGCGTCCCGTTGGTGTACACATCCAGCGTCAGTTTATCATAGTCAGTGCTCTGACCCACACGGGTATTCTCCACCGTCACATTGACTCTCTCCACAGGGGTGTAGATGGAATCAATGGCGATCACGCCGATCGGCAGATCATCGTGTTTGTTCTTGTCGGCGCTCACATAGCCGCGGCCTCTCGTGATCGTCAGCTCCATGTAGAGCTTGGTATCCTTGCCGCTCAGGGTGGCGATCACCTGGTCCGGATTCAGGATCTCGATATCCGGATCCGTCTGAATGTCGGAAGCCCTCACAATGCCCTCCCCCACGTACTCGATGTACGCGGTCTTGGGCTCGTTTGTCTCGCTGTTGTTCTTGATGGCCAGGCTCTTGATGTTCATAACGATCTCGGTCACGTCCTCTTTCACTCCCGGGATCGAACTAAATTCGTGCAGTACCCCTTCGATCTTCACCTGGCTGACGGCTGCGCCCGGAAGGGAGGAGAGCATGATCCTCCTCAGAGAATTGCCCAGCGTGATGCCGTAACCTCTCTCCAGGGGCTTCACAACGAACCGGCCGAACTTCTTGTCCTCTGAAATATCCGTAACTTCAATATTGGGTCTCTCAAAATCAAACACTAAAAATACCCTCCTTTACGAACACTTGTGAACTTACTTGGAGTACAACTCGACGATAAGCATCTCATCTACGGGAACGTCGATCATCTCCCTGGTGGGAAGGTTTTTCACGGTTCCCTTGAAGTTCTCAATATCCACATCCATCCATTCGGGTACAAGTCTGCCGGCGGTTACCTCCAGGATATCCTTGTATCTCTGCATGGTTTTCTTGTTCTCCTTGATCTCGATCACGTCGCCGGCCTTGATCAGGTAGGAAGGAATGTTCACCTGCTTGCCGTTGACCAGCACATGCTTGTGGCCGACGATCTGCCTTGCCTCTCTTCTGGTTCTGGCAAAGCCCATGCGGAACACCACATTGTCCAGTCTGCTCTCCAGCATGACCATCAGGTTCTCACCGGTCATACCCTTCATCCGGTCCGCCTTCTCGTAATAGTTGCGGAAAGGCTTCTCCAGGACGCCATAGATAAACTTTGCCTTCTGCTTCTCGCGCAGCTGCAGACCGTACTCACTGACCTTCTTGCCCATCTTCACGGTGTTGCGGTTGGATTTCTTGTCATAACCCAAATAGGAGGGCTCCAATCCAAGAGCTCTGCATCTCTTTAATACCGGTACACGATTTACTGCCATTTTCTTCTTTTCCTTTCTTTCGGTTGTTTACAGTGCACAACCCTACACCTTCATCCAACATACCTGGCCAGGGAGCCTCCCCGGCCGTTTACAGTTCCTCCTCCAAGGCCGGACTATACCCTGCGCCTCTTGGGAGGACGGCACCCATTGTGAGGGACAGCGGTCACGTCACGGATGCTCACCACCTCAAGGCCGGCTGCAGACAATGCCCGGATCGCCGCCTCACGGCCGGAGCCGGGGCCCTTTACAAACACGTCCACCGTCTTGAGCCCATGAACCAGAGCGGCCTTCGTCGCCGTCTCCGCGGCCACCTGCGCCGCATAGGGAGTAGATTTCCTTGAACCTTTAAAACCAAGACCACCGGCACTTGCCCAGCTGAGAGCGTTCCCCTCCGTATCCGTCAGGGTAACGATCGTATTGTTAAAAGAGGACTGAATATGTGCCTGTCCGCGTTCAACGTTTTTTCTAACGCGCTTCTTTGTTACTTTTTTTGCAACACTCTTCGCCATTTTAAACTAACCTACTTTCTGCATTTTTGCTGTGATCGGGAACCTTATTTCTTCTTGTTTGCCACGGTACGCTTCGGGCCCTTGCGGGTTCTCGCGTTGTTCTTCGTGTTCTGGCCGCGGACGGGCAGACCCTTACGGTGACGGATGCCGCGGTAACAGCCGATCTCCTGGAGCCGCTTGATGTTCAGGGCAACTTCTCTTCGCAGATCGCCCTCCACCATCACGCCCAGCGCTTCGATCGCCTCCGTGATCTTCTTCACCTCTTCATCGGTGATATCCCTCACTCTGGTGTCCGGGTTCACTCCGGCCTTTGCCAGGATCTTGTTGGAAGTCGGTCTGCCGATCCCATAGATATAGGTCAAACCGATCTCAATTCGTTTCTCTCTGGGTAAATCAACACCTTCGATACGAGCCATTTACGTTTTCCTCCATTTTCCTACGCCTTGCGTATTGCGCACATCTGGTCTGTTTTTGTGCGCTCCATTACTAATTGACTGGGGCTTTCACCCAACCGGACGCTCTCCGATCTTTCCATGTCGCCATGGTATCAACAAGTAATCTCCCGTAAGCTCTATCCAAATCTATGTTAATCGATGCCCCCGCAGAGCACCGGTTCAGCCGCACATAAATACCGGACAAGAACTCACATACCTGATCTGCCCACAGGGGGCTTTGCCATTCAGGCGGTGATTATCCTTGTCTCTGCTTGTGTTTCGGATTCTCGCAGATTACTCTGATGCGTCCTTTTCTTTTAATGATTTTGCACTTCTCGCAAATTGGTTTTACGGATGATCTAACCTTCATCTGAAACCCTCCTTTCAAAAAAGACCGTTTTACAGTATAACACAGCCCCCTGCAAATTGCAAGAGGCTGTTTAGGTTTTTTTGCATTTTCCGGTAAAAACTGCCTGCAGCAGAGAAATTCCAAACGTGATGACGGCCAGCGCCGCAACCGCCAGGATCCGGAAGGTAAATCTGGCATGGAGCGCCGAGTGGTGCTGCACCACAACGATCCACAAAAAGGGGATACAAAAGATCAGAAAGTACACACACAGCTCCGTAAGCACCCGTCTGAGAGCCAGCCCCTTCTTCAGGGCCGCCAGGAGTGCCGCCGCCAAAAACACCACAGCCGCCCCCAGCGCCGCATAATATCCCCACTGGTATTCCTGAAGGTTCAGCGAGATCACATACCAGCCGCCGTTCATGCGGCTCCGCCCGCCGATGGCCTCCGTCCTGCCGATAATGGACCAAGCGGCATCCCGGATCGTACCGGTGTGAAGGGTCAGATCCGCAATCAGCCACTTCATCCCCCACATGCCGGCGTAACCGATCCCCCAGCTCGCACTGTAGGCCAAAAGCTTCTCCAGCCTCTCCTTCAGGCTCCCGCCCTTCTGCATCAGGAAATAGGCGCACAGCGGGAAGCCAAGGGTCACCACCGGATAGGTCAGGAAATCAAAATACGCCACCAGGATACCGATCAGCAGAAACAGCTCCGGATAGATCCTTCTTTGCTCCAGCTCCTCGTGCCGGGATACCATGACGAGAAGCGCGGCCAGGGTAATGATCCAGCACACGGACATATCCAGCGAGATCAGCACCAGGAGCGGCTTCATAAACAGGAACCCGGCCGCGGCCGCAGCTGCCACAGCGGCCTTTCCCCTGCGCAGCGAGCAGACGGCCAGGGCTGCCATGAGGATCACCTGGAACAGGACGCCCAGCGCCGTCACCTGGGACCAGTCCAACACCTCCAGCAGCGGCTTCAGGTACACCAGGTAGCCGTGCCAGTAACGGGCGTAGGTGTGCAGGTACATGGTTTCCGTGTCCTTTCCCTCCGAGAGGGCCCGCAGGGACTCCTCCGGCGCCCACACTTCCTCCTCCAGATCGTAGTGATAGGCCCACATGGCATGTTCATAGGCATTTTTGCCCTCCACCCGCTCCATGGCATTCTGCACCATGATCACGTCGGTATACGTTTCCCGCTCCCTCTGCAGGTAGCTCTGCAAGGTGTTTTCCTCCGCCCGGACGCCCTCGGCGGGAATCATGTCCCCTACGGAAGCCAGCACGTGCCGCCGGACAGGCGACACCGGGAGACAGAAAACCAGGGTCAAAAGAAGCGTGCCCAGGATGGCGCTCCCGATCAGCAGAAGGGCCATCCGTCTCAATTTGAAGGCGATCCATCCTCTCATGGCCTATTTGTCTCTCCAGATGATACGTCCCTTGGTCAGGTCGTAGGGCGAAAGCTCCAGGGTCACCTTGTCGCCGGGCAGGATACGGATAAAATTCTGCCGCAGCTTGCCGCTGATGGTGGCGAGCACGCGGTGCCCGTTCTCCAGCTCCACACGGAACATGGTGTTGGGCAGCTTCTCCACAACGGTTCCCTCAATTTCGATCACATCACTCTTTGACATACATTTCCTCCCTATAATAGATTGGGCAGATCACCCCTGCTGATTCCTGCGCTGCTTCAGCGCGTATTTGATCTCCTCGTCCCGCACGCGTCCGCCGTTCCTCAGCCGGTGCAGAAGCTCCGGCTGCACGGTGTCTCCGTGGATCCGCACGTGCTTTTTCCGCTTCTTCTTCGGATGGGCCATGCCCCGCTTCCTGCCGTCGCACAGGTAGACGAAGTCTCCCTCCTCCCGCACAATGACATAGGCGGTGTCCCGGTCGTGCCCCGCGGCGGCATCCGCAAATCTTCCTGTCATAAACCACCTCGCTGCCCGGCGCTCCTAGTAGAGCGTCAGGATCTCCGGCTCGCCGTCCGTGATCAGGATCGTGTTCTCATAATGGGCGGACAGCGAACCGTCCTCCGTCACCACCGTCCAGTCGTCGTCCAGCCACACCACGTCAGCCCGCCCCATATTGATCATGGGCTCCACCGCCA
>CANPWJ010000195.1 GCA_947584035.1 uncultured Acetatifactor sp.
AGCCGGGAGATCAGTGAGGAGGTGTGGAGCGTGTGTAATTTGAGTACGGGCGTTTATAATAAAGGATATGATTCCGGCATTTCTGTCGGCAAGATGGAACAGGCGCGGGAGACGGCGTATGAGCTTCAGGATATGGGGCTTTCAGTGGATAAGATCGCACAAGCCGTCAAGGTCGGCATAGATACCATCCAGAAATGGTTTGCGGAGCGGGAGGAGACGCTTGCCCGGTAATGGGAAAGCCCGCGTTGGAAGAAATTTTATAACAAATTTTTTTAACAAATATCAAAAGGCAGGAGAGCGGGAGACGAAAACCGCTTCCTGCCTTTTGGTCTGCCGCTTTTTGGCACCAGCACAACAAACATTAACAAATTTGGGAACAGACATTAACATTTTGAAACTTCCATCCGATATACAGGAGGAAAGACGAGTAGAATCGTATGTTTGGACAAAGGATGTGAAGCCGTTGGAAAACTTGTTTGACGAATCGGACGCTTCCCTGCCTGTGGCGGAGAATGCCCTCCGTGTGGCGGTCTGCGACGCCGAGGGGCCGATGCGGGATCAGCTGGAAGAGCGGGTCAGGGAGATGCTTCCGGACGCCGTGACAGAATCGTTTTCTTCCGGGAAGGAGCTGCTGGAGAGCGGCACGGAGGCGGATATTCTGCTTCTGGACATCCAGATGCCGGGAATGGACGGGCTGGAGGCGGCGAGACAGTTCCGCCAAAAAAGGAAGGACGCTCTGATCCTGTTCGTCACGGCGGCTCCGGAATATGTGTTTGAGGCGTTTGATGTAGGAGCGTTCCATTATCTGGTCAAGCCCCTGTCGGAGGAACGGTTCCGGGAGGTTTTCGGGAAAGCGGTGCGGGAAGCGGAAAGACGGAAGCGAAAGGGCGGGGAGACGGGCGAACGATATATGATGGTGCAGTCCGGAGGAGTCCATACGAAGGTGCTGTTTCGGGACATCGTTTACGCGGAGGTGTTCGGCCGAAAAGTCATTATCCACACGCGCAGCGGTGATACGGAATACTATGGAAGGCTGTCGGAGCTGGAGCAAAAGGCCGGAGCGGATTTTTTCAGACCCCACAGATCCTACCTGATCCACTTTTCGTTTGTGCGGAAATACGACGCCAAAACCATCGTTCTGGAACGCGGGACGGTGCCGGTGGCGAAGCAGAATTACCCCGAATTTGTAAGGAGGTATCTGCAGTACAACCGGACAAAAGGCAGGGAGATCCGGTGACGGCTGGACTCCTCCCCGGACGGCGCCCTTCGCGGGAGGGGCAGACTAGGGTTCCTCATCCGTCAAAATATGGCCTGTGAGATAAAGCTTCCCCTGCCCGGAAAGCTTCACTCTGTCCCCGGCCCGCTGACAGATCACGGTTCCGCCCCGACTGGAAAGATTGCGGCTGACGATACGGTCTTTCTGCAGCCGCTCCTGCCAAAACGGCATCAGGGTAGTGTGCATGGAACCGCAGACCGGATCTTCATTGACATGGATCTTGGGCCAGAAGGCGCGGGCCACAATGTCAAATGCGGGATCGCTGCTCCTTGCCGGGACATAGCAGGAAAGCCCTACAGGAAACGCTTTTATCTTCTGGAAATCCGGGGTGAGCTCTGCCACGGTCCGGTCGGAATCAAATACCATCAGAAGATCCCGGTCGGTTTTCCAGACCTCGCTGGGAACAGCGCCCAGAGCGTCTCCCATATAATCGGCGTACTGGTAAGGGACGGGAGGCGTGGCCGGAAAAACCATGGTGAGCGTTTCCCCCTGTTTTTCGACGATCAGGTGATAGCCGCACATAAGGGCGTTGAAGTGGATCACCGTCTCCCCGGGCTCAAAAAAGCGGAAGAGGATATATGCGGAGCCGAAGGTACAGTGACCGCACAGGTCGATCTCATCCACCGGGGTAAACCAGCGGATGCCGTAAGTGCAGGGCTGGTCAGACTCCTTTACCACGAAGCCCGTCTCGGACAGATTGTTCTGCGCCGCGATCTCCGACAGCGTATTTCCTGCCTGTACCGTATACTCAATTGCCAGCTCACCGCCGTATCCGTTCCGGTTCGATCCAATCCTCCAGCACGCACACGCCCGCGGGATTCCCTTCAAACTGCTTGTCTGCAAACGCGTTTACAACGTAATAATTCATGGCACACCTCCGTCTGTCGATTATCTCCAGTGTAAATCAATTGAATATTCTGTGCAACCTTCTTTTTTTTTTGACTGGCGGGAAAATGCGGCCCGCTTTTATTTGGCGCAAAAGAAAATTTTATTTGGAGTAAAAGAAAATTTACGTCGGCCGTTCCGGATGGACAAGTTGGGTTCTGTATGGTATGATAATTTTGCTGACGCAGAAGTATCCTACCCGGCAGACTGCCGTTTGCCCGGTAAGTGAATACAAATCAACCTGTTTTAGGGATAAGATTGCACGGCCCCCAAAGAGGCAGGGGGAGGAAAGGCGGTTCATGCAAAGAGAGAGCGCGGTGGAAACATGGGATGCTTATTTGGAGGACGGGACGCTCGCGGGCTGTGATCTGATCCGCGGAGAAGCGATTCCCAGGGGGCTGTTTCATCTGGTCAGTGAGGTGGTGGTGCGCCACCGGGACGGCTCCATCCTTCTGATGCAGAGGGACTATGGCAAGGAGGTCTATCCCGGCCTGTACGAGGTCGGCGCCGGAGGCAGCGCTTTAAAGGGAGAAACCCCCGACCAGGCGGCCCGCAGGGAGCTCCTGGAGGAGACCGGAATCGTGGCGGGAGAGCTGCAGCCCATCTACCGATGTGTGGGAGAGAATGCGATCTATCACGGGTATCTGTGCGAGACGGACTGGGACAAGCAGAGGGTCACGCTGCAGGAGCATGAGACCATCGACTTTCAGTGGCTGAGCCCCGGAGAATTTTTGGAGAAATACTGGGTGAGGAAGGAGCCGCTGGCCCACACCAAGCGCCTGGGCCTCGTGGTGGATATCCTTCAGAAGAATCGGTGCGGGAGCGAAAGGGATTGCCCTGAGAATCATTATAAGCCTTAAGAATGAACCTAAAAAGGAGGGAACCTTCCCATGCGGGGGTTGGGAACGATTATCAATACAGCGGCTGTTCTTCTGGGCGGCCTGATCGGTATGCGCTTTCGGTCGGGGATGCCCGGGAAAATGCAGGATACTCTGATGCAGGCGTGCGGAGTAGCGTCCATGTTTATCGGAGTGGCGGGCACCCTGTCCAAGATGCTGGTCATAGAGGAGGGACAGCTCGCCACCACCGGAACGCCGATGCTGATCCTGTCCCTGGTGATCGGCGGCGTGATCGGGGAGCTGCTGGATATTGAACAAAAAGTAGAGAGACTGGGCGAACGGATCAAGGCAGCGGCCAAGGTCAAAAACGACACCCGGTTTGTGGAAGGGTTCGTCAATGTGTCGCTGATCATCTGCGTGGGAGCCATGGCCATCGTAGGAGCGATCCAGGACGGCATCAGCGGAGATTATTCCATGTTTGCGGCCAAGGCGGTCCTGGACATGATCATCGTGATCGTTTTTGCATCCACCTATGGGCTGGGAGCGGTGTTTTCCGCGCTTCCGATTTTCGTCTATCAGGGAACCATCACCCTTTTGGCCATGCTGTTTGGCTCCTTTGCCGGGGAGGCAGTCATAAACGATCTGAGCTTTGTGGGTTCCGCCCTGATCTTCTGCGTGGGCGTCAATATCTGCTTTGGAAAGAAGATCAACGTCGGCAACCTGCTTCCCGCGCTGGTGGTGGCGGCGTTATGGGAGACGGTGACCGGAGTACTGGGAATTCCCGGGATCTGATGGGAGGTTGGGAGAATAACCATGCAAAATCGGCAAAGGGGGATCTATGGATTTTTGGAAGGATAAAACCAAACGACAGCAATTTGTTCTGACCTACGGGGTGTTTGCCATCAACGGGATGCTGGCCCTGTCCATCGGCTCCCTGCTTCCCTTTATCCGGGACGCCAGAGGGCTGGACTACGCCTTCTGCGGGCTGATCGTGAGTCTGCACTCGGTGGGGAACCTGATCTCCAGCTTTGCGGGCGGGGCGCTTTCCGTGTTCCTCGGCAGAAAGCGCAGCATCCTCTTTTTCGACCTGTTCTTTGCCCTTTCCTATGTGCTGATCCTTTTGGGGAGGAGCCCCTTGTCGCTGGCGGCCGCCTTTTTCCTGACGGGCCTTGCCCGGGGAGCCACCAGCAATTTCTGTAATGTCTCCGTCAACAGTCTGGCGCCCGGGAAGGCGTGGATGATCAACGGGCTGCACGCCATGTTTTCCATCGGAGCCTTTCTGTTTCCGATCCTTCTGACGCTTCTGACCATGACCCATGCCGAAAACTGGATCTATGCGGTCTATTTCATGCTGGCCATGGGGATCCTGAGCTGGCTTTTGTACTTTTTGATGCCGGTGGGAGAAGAAGAGCGGCAGAAACAGGAAAAGGGAGGAAAGGATCTGACGTTCTTTCGGGATCCCCTTTTTTATCTCTCCACCCTCACGCTCTTTTTCTACCTGTGCGCGGAGCAGGGCGTGATCGGATGGATGGTGACCTACTTCCGGGACACGGGTTTTTTGAGCGAGTCCCTGGCGCAGATCACGGCCAGCGTCCTGTGGGTGATGATCCTGGCGGGCCGTCTCACCGTGGCCTGGGTGTCCACCAGGACCCGGAAGGAGAATCTGCTCCCCGCCATGGGCGTGGGGATGATCGCCTTTTTCCTGCTTTTAATCTCCAGCAGGAGCACCTTCTGGATCGTGGCCGGCATTATGGGAT
>CANPWJ010000196.1 GCA_947584035.1 uncultured Acetatifactor sp.
CACGAGGTGCTGCGGGATCTGTCCCTGGAGGCACACCCCCATGAGGTGGTCGCTCTGGTGGGACCGTCCGGGGAGGGAAAGACGACCCTCTTAAGGCTCCTGTTGGCCCTGCTGCGCCCGCAGGCCGGGAGAGCGCTTCTGCACCCGGGGGACGGGAGAACGGGAAAGGCGCTTGCGCTCACGCCGGCGTCCAGGAAATTTTTCTCCTATGTGCCCCAGGGAAACACCATGTTTTCCGGGACGATCGCGGACAATATGCGGGATGTCAAGCCGGATGCCTCAAAGGAGGAGATCGAGGAGGCGCTGCGCCAGGCGTGTGCCTGGGAATTTGTGTCCGCGCTGCCGCAGGGGGTTGACACGGTCATCAAGGAGAGGGGAGTGGGGCTGTCGGAGGGACAGGCCCAGAGACTTTCCATCGCCAGGGCGCTGCTTCGCAGAGCGCCGATCCTGCTTCTGGACGAGGCTACCTCCGCCCTGGATCCGGAGACGGAACGCCGGGTGCTTCAGAATATCATGCGGGATACCTATCCCAGGACCTGTATCCTGGTGACGCACAGGCTCACACCGCTGCAGATCTGCAGCCGGGTCTATCACCTGGAGGAAAAAAGGTGCCGCGCGCTTCCCAGGGAAGAGGTGGAGCAGATGATGCGGACGGCCCCGGTGTTCGCTTAAGGAAAATGAAGCATATGGAAGCAGAAAATAAAAAGCAGGGCTGCCGCACCATAGATCACGCGTCTATGGTGCAGCAGCCCCTTGCCCTTTAAAAATTCCTAGTTATGTACGAGTGACAGCTTATACCTCGTCGCTGGAAGGCATATTGTCAGGGCAGCCAGCGAAGTCCTCCTTAAACCTTCCGGTGCCGTCGGAAGAAGTGCCGCCGGATGCAGAACAGCCCTGGCAAGTGTCAGCGCCCGGATTGTAGCCGGTTCTGCCGAAACGGCATCTCTTGACGCCATCGCTGGAATCTCCCGCAACAGAGCCGCTTGCGGCATATACGCCCTCTGCAGCCTCATCGTTGAGCGTTACAACTGGTTTCTCATAGTCTTTCATCTTTTCCTACCTCCATTTAACATCCAAAACGACTGAAACATAATTCTAAAATCAATTTTATAGTATACCTCTTGCGAAGGGATGTCAATATTTCCTACAGGAAAATCGAAAAATTTGAATGTCAGATTTCGGTTTGGGAAAATGCGTGCCCGGAGGAATATCTGGTATGGGAAACCATCCCACCACCACAATATGTTGTGCTTTGGGCCCTGCTACGCCCTGAAAAGGCCCGGAAACACGCGTTTTTCGTGAAAATTTATCCGAAAAATTTTCGGTTTTTCCCTTGCAAAACACGCTCTATTAGTATAGAATGGTAGGAAAGTGGGATGGAAATACCATAAAAGCCCATAAAGTGGGATAAGGTGCCGTAAAGGATCCGATCCTGTGGGCGAGTGGTATGGACGTGGCAGCTTCCGCTTTGGATGGTGGTGATTGTGATGTTCATGGGCGAATACAATCATACGATCGACGCGAAAGGCAGGTTGAGTATTCCTTCAAAATTCCGCAGTATTCTGGGAATGGAGTTCGTAGTCTCCAAGGGGATGGACAGCTGCCTGTATGTGTATGCCAACGAAGATTGGGAGCGGTTCGAGAAGAACCTGACATCACTGCCGCTGATTGACAAAGGAGCAAGACAGTTTGCGCGTTTTTTCCTGGCGGGAGCCGCTTCTCTGGAGCTGGATCCCCAGGGCAGAGTGCTTCTCCCGGCCTCCCTGCGGGAATTCGCCGGGCTGGAGAAGGATGTGGTCCTGGTGGGTGTGGGCACCCGCATAGAGATCTGGAGCAAGGAAAAATGGGAGGAAGTCAATGCCGGAGTGGACATTGACGATATTACGGAAGCGATGAAGGATCTGAATCTCACGATCTAGCGGATCGCGGAGGCGGAAGCGGTTTTGTGGAAGGCTTTGCCGTCCGGGCGGCGGAACGGGAGGAACGATGGAGTTTAACCACTATTCCGTCATGCTGGCGGAGACCATCCGGAAATTGCATATCCGTCCGGACGGCATCTATCTGGACGGCACGCTGGGCGGCGGCGGACATGCCTATGAGGTGTGCAGCAGATTAAAGGGAGGCCATCTCTATGGGATCGATCAGGACGACGCGGCTGTCCGCGCGGCGGGGGAGCGGCTTGCGCCTTTCTCGGATCGGGTGACGATCCTGCGCGGAAATTACAGCAACGCCCGGGCCATGCTGGCGGAACAGGGCGTAAGCGCGGTGGACGGGATCCTGCTGGATCTGGGAGTGTCCTCCTATCAGCTGGACACGGAGGAGCGCGGTTTTTCCTATCGGTTTGACGCTCCCCTGGATATGCGCATGGACCGGCGCCAGACATTGACCGCGAAGGAGATCGTAAACCAATATTCGGAGCGGGAGCTCTTCCGGATCATACGGGACTATGGGGAGGATCCCTTCGCCAAAAATATTGCGAAGCACATTGTGAAGGCCAGGGCGGAGAGGCCCATCGAGACCACATTTCAGCTAAACGAAGCGATCCGGGCGGCGATCCCTGCAAAGATGCGCCAGAACGGGCATCCCTCCAAGCGGACGTTCCAGGCGGTGCGCATTGAGTGCAACCGCGAGCTGGAGGTGCTTCGGGATTCGCTGGACGACCTGATCGATCTGCTGACACCGGGGGGAAGGCTCTGTGTGATCACCTTCCACTCCCTGGAGGACCGTCTGGTAAAGACAAGCTTTAAGACCAATGAAAACCCCTGTATCTGTCCGCCGGAATTTCCCGTGTGTGTGTGCGGCAGAAAGCCGAAAGGGAGAGTGGTGACCCGCAAGCCGATCCTTCCCGGGGAGGACGAGCTGTCGGGAAACAGCCGTTCCAGGAGCGCCAAGCTGCGAGTGTTTGAGCGGGGGCAGGAGACGAATAAAAAACCGGAGCGAAGGATACAGCCGGGGCAGCAGGGTGCTTCGGAGACGGAAGAACAGGGAAGCACCCTGTAGAAAGAAGGCGATACTATTAGTACAGACAGGAAGAACCAATACAGGGGGGGCGACAGGAACCGTCGGAGCAGCCGGGGCACAGCCGGCAGCTATCGGAGCGGGAGCCCGTACCTCTACGATAATACGGCCAGAAAGCTGAATGTCCAGAGACAGCTGGAGGAAGCCCCCAGAAGGAAGCTGAGCCCGGAGGCGAGAAAAAACAGGGAAAAGGCGCACCATATGAGCCTGGGCTATGTGATGTTCCTGATGGCGGCCATGAGCGTGTGTGCGGTCATTCTGATCAACTATCTGCAGCTGCAGGCGGAGATGACCACCAAGGTAAAGCATATCGCGAGCCTGGAGAGCCAACTGAATTCCATGCGGCTGGAGAACGACGAGACCTACAACCGGATCGTCAGCAGCATCGATCTGGAGGAGATCAAGCGGATCGCCATCGGCGAGCTGGGAATGACCTATGCCCAGGAGGGCCAGATCATCTCCTACAGCGGCGTGGGAAACGATTACATGCGAGTCGTGGAAAAGTAAGGCGGCCGCCCGCAGACAGGACGCACGGAGGGATGACGTGAAAGCGAAAAAGAACCGCAAATTTTCAATCAGGATGCAGAAAAAGCTGGTGGTACTGTATTTTTTGGTACTGCTGGCTTTTGCCGGGTTAGGAGGAAGATTGATCTGGATCGCCCGGGAAAACGGGACCCAGTATCAAAAGCAGGTGCTGGCGCAGCAACAGTACGATTCCACCGCGATCCCCTTCCGGAGAGGGGACATTGTGGACGCCAGAGGCACCCAGCTGGCCACCAGCGAAAAGGTGTACAATCTGATCATCGACGCCAGTGTGATGACGTCGAAGGAGCAGTACGTGGAGCCCACGCTTCAGGCGCTCTCGGCCAACTTTCCGCAGCTGGACATGACGGCGATCCGGCAGCACGTGGCGGAGCACCCGGATTCCCAGTGGTATGTGGCGCAAAAGCGCCTGACCTATGAGGAGATCAGCGGCTTTCAGACGGCCCAGGAGGAGAACCGGGATATCAAGGGCGTCTGGTTTGAGGAGGAGTACCGCAGGATCTACCCGAACGGCTCTCTGGCGGCGGACGTGATCGGTTTTGCCTCGGGCAGCAACGTGGGGCAGTACGGCCTGGAGGAGTATTACAACGATATCCTGAACGGCACCAACGGAAGGGAGTACGGCTATCTGAACGACGATTCCGCCCTGGAGCGCACGGTGAAGGCCGCTGTGGACGGATGTACCATACACAGCACCATCGACGCCAATATCCAGGGGATCGTGGAGAAATATCTGCGGAAATTTGACGAGGAACACAGGGATCAGGCCCATCCGGGGAACGGGGCGGAGAACCTCGCGTGCGTCCTCATGGAGATCAACACCGGGAATGTCCTGGCGATGGCCAGCCTTCCCACCTATAATTTAAACGATCCCCGAAATACGGACGCGCTCCTGGGCTCCCCTCTGTACGAGCAGGTGGATATCGGGGGCGGCTATTACCAGGTGAACAAGACGGATACCGTCGTCACCCAGGAGGTTTTGGACGGGCTGGATGAGACGCAGCTGTACGCGAATTTGAACAATCTCTGGAAGAATTACTGCATTACCAGCACCTACGAGCCGGGCTCCACCATGAAGCCGTTTACCGTTGCGGCGGCCCTGGAGACCGGGGCGATCAACGGCACGGAGCACTACGCCTGTTCCGGTTACTATGAGGTGGGCGGACATAAGATCGGGTGCCATCCTGCCACGG
>CANPWJ010000197.1 GCA_947584035.1 uncultured Acetatifactor sp.
CTGGCGGCTCACCAGCGGGCCGTCGGGAAAAGAAACACGGTGATCGGCGTGATCGCCGCCATCTCCGCCGTGCTGCTCGTCTTTTTGACGGACCGGATGCCCTGGGAAGCGTTTGTATTCGTATGCGTTCCCTTCCTGAGTATGGCGGCAGGAGCCACGCTGATCGCGTTTTCCATCCACAAGCACAGAAAAAAGCAGCGCTGCCTCGCCACGCTGGCAGCGGGTCTGTTTATCCTCCTGCTGCCCGTCCTGATCGGGCTCTTCCTCCTGTCCGCGTTCGCCCTGGGAGGGCCCGTGCCCGGCTGAAAAAACGAAACCTCTATCACTATCAGGCCCTGCGTTCCCCGACCGCCTGGGAAATGACCTGGATGACCTGTTTAATATCCAGCGGTTTGGACAGATGTCCGTTCATACCGCTCTCCACCGAGCGCTTCATGTCCTCGTCGAAGGCATTCGCCGTCAAGGCGATAATGGGAATCGACGCGGCCCGGGGGTGATCCGAGCGGCGGATAACCTTGGTGGCCTCCAGCCCGTCCATGATCGGCATCTGGATGTCCATCAGGATCAGGTCATATTCATCGGGCCGGCTGCCCAGGAACTGTTCCACCGCCTCCCGGCCGTTGTGCGCCTGGGTGACTATGGCCCCCTTCCGCTCCAGAATATACTGCGCGATCTCAATGTTGAGCTCGTTGTCCTCCACCAGCAGAATGCGAAGCCCTTCGATGGAAGGCTGCCTGGGCGAGGCTTCTTCGCGGACACGGACAGCCTCCTCTTTGGCGGCCGCCTCCTCCGCGGGACGGCTGAACGGCAGGGCCACCGTGAAATGAAAATCGCTTCCCTGACCGGGAGCGCTGTCCAGCTGGATGACCCCTCCCATCATCCGCACCAGCCGGCTGCTGATGGCCAGCCCCAGGCCGGTGCCGCCGTACTGCCGCACCGTGCTCTTTTCGGCCTGTTCAAAGGACCGGAAGATGCGCTCCTGATTCTCCGGGCTGACGCCGATACCGGTATCCTTCACCGAGAAAAATACCGAACCGCCGGGATCCTGGGATACGGTCAGGGTGATCGTCCCTCCCTCCGGAGTAAACTTCACCGCATTTCCCAGCAGATTGATGAGCACCTGGTTCAAGTGCAGCGCGTCCCCCGCCACCCAGGGGCTGCCGATCTGAGCGTTCAGAAGGTACTGGATCCCCTTGGTCTGCGCCTGGGGCCGGATCAGGTCGCCTACGCCATCCAGCAGCTGCGCCAGATCAAAGGGGACATGCTCCATCGTCATCTTCCCGCTCTCAATGCGGGACATATCCAGGATATCGTTAATCAGCCCCAGCAGATACTGGGAGGAGCGGTCGATCTTGTCCAGATCCGCGGACACAGCCTCCCGGTCCTCCGTGTGCGTCTTAGCGATATAAGTCATGCCGATGATCGCGTTCATGGGCGTGCGGATCTCATGGCTCATCCGGGAGAGGAAATCGCTCTTGGCCCGGCTGGCGGCATCGTACCGCTGGCGGTTCAGATTGGCCTCGATGACCTTGACCACCTCGTGCAGCTGCCCTTTTTGCTTGTCGCTCATGGCATAGGGCTCCTGTCCCGGCTGCCGCAGGAAAAGGATCGCCCCCATATAGCTGCCGCTGTCATACAGAGGAAACGCCGTTCCCTCCCGTCCCTGGGGAACTCTGAGGAACCGGCGCTCTTCCCCGCTCAGCTCTCCCACGCTTCTGGCCTCCACCTCATCGGGCCACAGCTTCGTCTCCAGAGCGGCAAACGCATCCGCGGAAAAGCGGGCCACCTCCGAATCCGCGGCTCCTCCGCCGCGGTGCCACTGGTACGCGGCGACGGTCGTAAAAAAGTCCCTGCTCACCTGAGACAGGACAATATCACAGACGCCCAGCTCCCTCCCCAGCCTGGGAAACAGGATGGACAGCACGGGCCCCACCTCGCCGCCCCGGTCGAACAGGGCAAAGGTCAGAGGAAGGATCCCCCGGTAGGTGGAAGCCGTGTACTCAATGGGCGTAACCATCTCTCCCGCAGCGGCGGCCGCCTGTTGGTCCTCCGCCCACAGGATCTCCGTACTCTGAGCCTTCGCCACAGCCAGCGCACCCAGCGCCCGCTCCAGCAGGGCGGCATAGCTCTCCCCGTCCTTTAACTGCGCGCATCCGCAGATCATTTGCGCGGTAAAAGCGCCGTCCGCATAGAGCCTCCCGGCCCGTAGGCAGAGCTCCTGCGCCGCCCGGTGGGCATCGGCCCGATCCCAATTTTCCAGCCAGAGAAGGAGTTCATCCCCGCCCAGCCGCAGGAACACGCTTTGGGCGGGCGCCTCGGTCTCCTGCCAGGTCTGGAAGAGATAACCCAATTCCTCCAGCACGGCGTTTCCGGCCGCGATCCCCAGCTGACGATTGACCGCTCCCAGTCCCCGCACATCCAGCAGGACCAGACAGCCGCCGTTCCCCGCCTGGATGCTGCTGCGGACGATATCCTCCCCGGAGGCCCGCCGGTACAGCCCGGTCAGGGAATCCCGGTGGAGCGACTCGTAAGCCGCCGTCTCCTGCAGCTTCTGGTCGTGGATATTGTGCAGGGCTCCGATCAGATTCCTGGGCCGTCCGTCCCCCGCGGGAAGGATGCGCCCGGTCAGCTCATACCATCGATAATCCTTCTCCTGTCCGGAGAAATCCACGCGGAAGGACACGGACAGATCGTCCCGCGCCTCGGCCAGCCGGGCCAGCAGGATCCGGCGGTCGTCCGGGTGGATAAACCCGCGCAGACGCATGGTTTTCAGCAGACCGTCCTTGACCTCCTCCCTGCTGCTCCCGTCCAGATTGTAGAAAACGGCCCGATCGTGATCCATATCGTAGGAGATCAGAATATCCGAGCTGCTCTGCAGGGCCAGCCGGTAGCGCTCCTTCTCCTCCATCAGATCGTATTCGATCTGCTTCTGGCGGACGGTCAGGCGGCGGATCGTATCGTACAGCTCATCCACCTCCGTGATATGGCTGAGCGCGAACTCCCCCAGCTCGTTTTCGGGACTGTCCTGGATACAGGCGGACAGCCGCCGGATAGGCCCGGTAACGTGCCGCACCAGAAGGATCGACAGAAGGATGGCCACCGCCAGAGAGAACAGGGTGGCGACCACAAATACACGGGAAAGCGTATCACTGATGCCAAACAGGGCGGCGTGGTTCTCCACGCCCGCCAGGTACCAGCCCCGGTCATAGAAGGGCGTATTCGTATTGTAGAGACGCAGGGGCTTCAGCACCAGATAATCCGTATGGTCTCCCTGCGCAACGGAGCAGAGCTCCCCCACTCCCGCAGGGACGGGCGATATCTCGTCCATGTCCAGCGCCAGCTGCCCCACCACAGGGCCGGAGGCGTGGATCAGGCGGTAGCTCTCTCCGCCGGATCGCTCCAACAAAAGATACCCTCCCCGCTGTCCGGAATCCACCTCCCGGTAGGGCAGACTCTCCCCCAGATAGGACAGGGAGATCTCGATCCCCATCACGCCCCATACCTGTCCCTGCCCATCGATCAGAGGCAGGGAACAGGTGATCATGCTGTAGGGATCGTTGGGATTGTCCTCCAGGCAGAAGGGCCGGCTCCAGAAGCACAGGTCCTCCGCGTCCTGCTGCGGGTATTCCCTGGCCGCCTGACAGGGCGCATAGACAAACTGATCCGCCTCCCGCTCCCCCTGCGGCTTCAGGCCGAGCCGGGTTTTCCAGTTGATCCCCAGCGGGATCTGATATGCCTGGGCCACCGCAGAGGGGCCCACCATCAGCATCAGATCGGAATAATCCGCCGGATGTGTGTCCGGATCCCCGTCCCGCAGATACAGGGCGCTCACTTCCCCGCCCTGTTCTTCCACGCCCTCCCGCGTCAGAACGAGAAAGGCTCCCGTGACGGCGTTTTTCCGCATCAGATACCCCCAGTCGGGCAGCAGGGACGCCAGATATTCCTCCTGCAGGGCCTCGTCGGCGAGAAACTCCCGCAGACCGATCTGCCTTGCCTCCAGCAGGTCGGACAGCCTCTGGTTCGCGGCGGCGTATTCCTCGTGCATCTCGGACCACTGGCGGACCATCTGTCCCTCCAGAATGATCTGGCGCGTCTCCGTCACCTGACTCAGCCGATCCGCCGCGTAGCCGCGGAGAGTGGAGAATGTGCCTCCCCGGATAACCGTCCCGAAGGAGAGGGCAGCCTGCATCATCACCAGGAGGAGCAGCGGGATCAGTACCAGACCAAAGATGCGACGGCTCCGATGCCGGTTATGTTCCATTTTCCTACCTCCCGTAATCACCTTCCGTTTGCCTCTGTCACTTCAAAGACTGCTCCAGAGCCTCTCCAAACGACTGGAACCAGCTCTGGAACGCTGCCTCATCCACATAGGGCGCAGCGGCTTCCTCCAGGCTGACTCCCTGGGCCAGCAGCTCCTCCACCGCTGCCCGGTCGGCCGCCGCCTTGTCCGCCAGATGATACTCCAGCACCTTGCGGGCCGCGGCTCCCTTCTCAAACGCCTTGTTCGTATAGAGCGTGGCATCCTCCATCACATCAAAGCAGATCGTCATGGCGTCATAGGTCTTGGGATCGATCTCCAGGCTCTTGTCCGCGATCACGGCATCCATCTCCTCCTTGGAGAACATCTTAGTCAGGGAATCAAGGCCCTCCACTCTGTCCAGGATTGAGGAGAGATCAAAAGATATTTCAACACCATGACTAGTGT
>CANPWJ010000198.1 GCA_947584035.1 uncultured Acetatifactor sp.
AGATCGTCCGTCTGCTTCTCGGACATAAGGACGTGAAGATCTGCTGGTATGGCTCCAGAAGCTACATTGATAAAAAGTACGCGGGAATTTATCAGAATTTCTTTCAGCTGGTGGACGACGCCTGTCTGGATGATAATATGGCCGCGCTGGCGGATGAGGCGGACGTGATTTTTACCGCCACCCCTCAGGGCTTTCTGGCGGGGATCCTGACGGAGGAGATCCTGTCGAAGGTCAAGATCGTGGATCTGTCGGCAGACTACCGGATCAAGGATGTGGCGGTGTATGAAAAGTGGTATGGGATCGAGCACAGATCCCCCCAGTTTATTGCGGAGGCGGTGTACGGGCTCTGCGAGATCAACCGGGGGCAGATCACGGACCGCACCCGGCTGGTGGCCAACCCGGGGTGCTACACCACCTGTTCCATCCTGACGGCCTATCCTCTGGTGAAGGAGGGGCTGATCGATACGGACACTCTGATCGTGGACGCCAAGTCCGGGACCTCCGGCGCCGGCCGGGGAGCCAAGGTGGGGAACCTCTTCTGTGAGGTCAATGAAAATATGAAGGCTTACGGAGTGGCCAGCCACCGCCACACGCCGGAGATCGAGGAGCAGCTGGGATACGCGGGCGGCTGCCGGGTGACCATCAGCTTTACGCCGCACCTGGTGCCCATGAACCGGGGGATCCTGGTTACGGAGTACGCCTCCTTAAAGCGGCGGGGGGACGGTTCCCTGCCGTCCGAGGAGGAGATTCGTGCCGTATACGAGCGGTATTACGGGCCGGAGAGATTTATCCGCGTCCTGGAGAAGGGTGTCTGCCCGGAGACCAAGTGGGTGGAGGGCAGCAACTATGTGGACATCAATTTTGTCATCGATGAGCGGACCAGGCGCATTGTTATGATGGGGGCCCTGGACAATCTGGTGAAGGGCGCGGCAGGTCAGGCGGTGCAGAACATGAACCTGCTGTTCGGGCTGCCGGAGGCCGAGGGGCTGGAGCTGGTGCCCTGCTTCCCGTAGGCGGCCCATAGGCCGGGACTGGAGCCGATGCCGCTTCCCGGAGGCCGAGGGGCTGGAATTGGTGCCCTGCTTCCCGCAGACGGCCAGGAGGCAGCGGGCTTCAGAGCGGCTACAGGAGTCGGCGCCCTGCGTATTCGGAAGATTGAATATTGAGGATGGAGCATAAGGAAACAAACCATAGGGAGACCATAAGGAAACAAAGAGGCATGAGTACAAAGAACTTTACCATTCGGACAATGACCCTGGAGGACTACGAAGGGCTCCGCGCGCTCTGGATGACCATTCAAGGCTTTGGCATACGGAGCATTGATGATTCCAGGGAAGGGGTGGAGCGGTTCCTGCGAAGGAACCCGTCCACCAGCGTGGTGGCCATAGCGGAGGACGGCGCGGTGGTGGGCGGCATCCTGTGCGGGCATGACGGCCGCAGAGGATGCCTGTACCACGTGTGCGTGCGCGCGGACTACAGAAGGCTGGGGATCGGCAAGGCGATGGTGGTGCACTGTATGAACGCCCTGAAGGCGGAGCGGATCAACAAGGTGAGCCTGATCGCCTTTACCAGGAACGATATCGGCAACGCGTTCTGGAACCGTATCGGATGGACCCGGCGTGAGGATCTGAATTATTATGATTTCACCCTGAACGAGGAGAATATCACGGCGTTTAACCAATAGGGACGAAGAGGAGAGGACGGTATGAAGGTAGTGGAAGGCGGCGTGACCGCGGCAAAAGGATTTCTGGCGGCCGGCGTGGAGGCCGGGATCAAATATCAGAACCGAAAGGATATGGCACTGGTGACGAGCACCGTTCCCTGCCGGGTGGCGGGGACCTTCACCAGCAACGTGGTGAAGGCGGCTCCGGTTCAGTGGGACCGGGAGATTGTGGAAAAATCGCCCTTTGTCCAGGCCATCGTGGTAAACACCGGGATCGCCAATGCCGGCACCGGAAAGCAGGGAATGGACTGCTGCCGGGCAGAGGCGGAGGCCGTGGGAAGGCTGTTGGATATCCCGCCGGAGGCCGTGCTGGTGGGCTCCACCGGCGAGATCGGAAGGCAGAATCCACTGGATCGGATCCTGGCGGGGATCGAGAAGCTGGCGGCGGCCAGGACGGATACGCCGGAGGCGGCTGAGGACGCGGCCAGGGCGATTATGACCACGGACACGGTGCACAAGCAGGTTGCCGTCCGGATGGAGCTCTCCGGCAGGACGGTGACCCTGGGAGGAATGTGCAAGGGCTCCGGCATGATCCACCCCAACATGTGCACCATGCTGGGCTTTCTCACCACGGACGCAAACATTTCCAAGGAGATGCTGCAGAAGGCCCTGAGCCGGGACGTGGTGGATTCCTTCAACATGATATCGGTGGACGGGGACACGTCCACCAACGACACGCTGCTTCTGCTGGCAAACGGCCTGGCGGGCAACGAGGAGATCACGGCGGAGGGGGCGGACTATGACGTGTTCTGCCAGGCCCTCCACTATGTCACCACATATCTGGCCCGGAAGATGGCCGGAGACGGCGAGGGGGCGACGGCGCTCTTTGAGTGCCGGGTCATCCACGCGGCGGACAAGGCGGACGCCAGGACGCTGGCCAAGTCGGTCATCTGCTCCTCCCTGACCAAGGCGGCAATCTTCGGACACGATGCCAACTGGGGCCGGATCCTCTGCGCGCTCGGTTATTCCGGCGCGAAGTTCGACCCGGAAAAGATCGATCTCTATCTGGAGAGCAGAAGCGGACGGCTCCACGTCTACGGGGACGGCAGGGGCTGCGACTACAGTGAGGAGGAGGCCACGAAGATCCTGTCGGAACCGGAGGTGACGGCGCTTGTGGATATGCACATGGGAGACGCGGAGGCCGTCGCCTGGGGCTGCGATCTGAGCTATGACTATGTGAAGATCAACGCGGACTACCGCACTTGACGGATTACCGCACCTGACGGGAAGGAATAAGCGAAAAGAGGAATGACCATGGAAAAAAATATGGAGGAAGTAATGAAAAAGGCGGAGGTGCTGATCGAGGCGCTCCCCTACATACAGCGGTTCAACCGCAAGATCATTGTGGTGAAGTACGGCGGCAGCGCCATGAGCAACGAGGAGCTGCAAAAGAACGTCATCAAGGATGTGACCCTGCTGAAGCTGGTGGGCTTTAAGCCGATCATTGTCCACGGGGGCGGCAAGGAGATCAGCCGCTGGGTGGGGAAGGTCGGGAAGGAGCCCCGGTTCGTGAACGGCCTGCGCGTCACCGACGAGGAGACCATGGAGATCGCGGAGATGGTGCTGAACCGGGTCAACAAGAGTCTGGTCACCATGGTGCAGGAGCTGGGCGTCAAGGCCGCGGGCATCAGCGGGAAGGACGGCGGGCTTTTGAAGGTGGAGCGGAAATACTCGGACGGACAGGATATCGGCTATGTGGGCGATATCAAGGAGGTGGACGCCAAGATCCTCTACGATCTTCTGGACCGGGATTTCCTGCCGATCGTGGCGCCCATCGGTCTGGACGATGCGTTTGACACCTACAATATCAACGCGGACGACGCCGCCTGTGCGATCGCCAAGGCGGTGGGCGCGGACAAGCTGGTGTTTTTGACGGACATCGAGGGGCTCTATCGGGACATCAACGACAAGAATACCTTTATCTCCCGGCTGACGGCTTCCGAAGCGGAGAAGCTGATCGAGAGCGGGATCATCGGCGGAGGGATGCTGCCGAAGCTGAACAACTGCACCTCCGCCATCCAAAACGGCGTCAGCCGCGTCCATATCCTGGACGGCCGCGTCCCCCACTGTCTGCTGCTGGAGATCTTTACCAAGCAGGGCATCGGGACGGCAATCATCGCGGACGACGACAATCTGGCCCTCGGCATACGGAGGGATCAGTTTTGCGCGGAGCATTGAAACTAATTTCCCACAGGGAGAGAAGAAGCGAGGACGTTGCTATGAGTGAGACAATGAAGGCTTGTATCGAGGAGGCGGAGAGCGCCCTGCTCCACACCTACAACCGTTATCCGGTGGTCTGGGAGCGGGGGGACGGCGTGTACCTCTATGACACCGACGGGAAGAAGTACCTGGACTTTGTGGCGGGTATCGCGGTGTTCGCGCTGGGGTATAATCATAAGGAGTACAACGACGCCCTGAAGGGGCAGATCGACAAGATCATCCACACCTCCAATTACTATTACAATCTGCCGGCCATCGAGGCGGCGAAGAAGATCAAAAGGGTTTCCGGCATGGACCGGGTATTCTTTACCAATTCCGGCGCGGAGGCCAACGAGGGGGCCATCAAGGCCGCCCGCAAGTATGCGTACCGGAAGGACGGAAGGACGGATCACGAGATCATCGCCCTGAACCACTCGTTCCACGGGCGGACCATGGGGGCGCTCTCGGTGACGGGAAACGCCAAATACCGTGAGCCGTTTGAGCCCATGATCGGGAACATCCGGTTCGCGGACCTGAACGATTTTGACAGTGTGCTCTCCCAGGTGACGGACCGAACCTGTGCCATTATGATGGAACCGGTGCAGGGGGAGGGCGGTCTGCTGCCGGCCACGGAGGATTTTCTAAAGAACGTGCGCGCGCTCTGTGACGAGCGGGACATCCTGCTGATCTTTGACGAGGTTCAGTGCGGCATGGGGCGCACCGGCTATATGTTTGCCTGGCAGGAATACGGCGTTAAGCCGGATATCATGACCTGCGCC
>CANPWJ010000199.1 GCA_947584035.1 uncultured Acetatifactor sp.
CTCAAACCCGCATAAAATATCAGTTTTTTCAAGCGTTTACCTAAGTTCATACGGCGTCATCTGGTATACATAATAATTCAGCCAGTTGCTGTACAGGTTGTTGCTGTGCGAGCGCCATTGAAGCAGCGGCTTCTGGCTGGGGTCGTCCCCGGGATAATAATTGTAGGGAATCTGGATCGGCAGCCCCTTCCCCAGGTCCCGGTGGTACTCATGGTCCAGGGTATACCGGTCATACTCCGGATGCCCGCTCACAAAGATCTTCCGGCCCTCCTCCGCGATCGCCAGAAAGACGCCGGCAACCGGCGACTCCGCAAGCACCGTCAGCTCCTCCCTGGCATGGATGGCCTCCGCGGGAGTCTCCGTGTGTCTGCTGTGGGGCGCCAGAAAAAGATCGTCAAAGCCGCGGACCAGCGGGATCTTCCGGTTGGCCACCCGGTGCTCGTAGACGCCGAACAGCTTCTGCGGAAGCTTCCTCTTATTGATCCCGTAATAGTGATAATATCCCGCCTGGGCAGCCCAGCAGATATGCAGGGTGGACGTCACATGCGTCTCCGCCCAGTCCAGGATCTCACAGGTCTCCTCCCAGTAATCCACCTCCTCAAAGGAGATGTCCTCCACGGGAGCGCCCGTGACGATCATCCCGTCGTATTTATTCTGCCGGATCTCGTCAAAAGTGATATAAAATTTGTTCAGATGACTGGCCGGAGTGTTCAGCGACACATGGCTCTTGGTATTCATAAATGTCACGTCGATCTGCAGGGGCGTATTGGACAGGGCGCGCAGAAGCTGCAGCTCCGTATCCTGTTTCAAAGGCATATTGTTTAAGATCAGCACCTGCAGGGGCCGGATGTCCTGGTGCATGGCCCGCGTTTCGTCCATCACAAAAATATTTTCATTTTCCAGGATCTCCCGCGCGGGGAGATCTCTCTGTATTCTGATAGGCATATCGATCCATCCCTCGTTTCCTGGTCATTGATCCCCCCGTGATCCGGAGGTCCCTTCTCCCCCGCGCCGGGAAGTCCGGCGTCCGCCGAAGCGCCGTCAGGGCTCCCGATGCAGATATTCCCGCAGGAATTCCTCCTCCGTCACCACCGGCACCTGCAGCTCTCTGGCCTTCCGGTTCTTGGCGGAGGTGGAGGCGCTGTCGTTGTTGATCAGGCAGGTGGTCTTTCCGGTGACGCTTCCCGTCACCTTGCCGCCCCGCCTCTCGATCTCCTCCTTCAGCTCGCTCCGGCTGCCGTAATGGTTCAGGCTCCCGGTGACCACAAAGGTAAGCCCCGCCAGCGTCTGACTGTCCGCGTCCATCTGCGGGACCTCCAGGTCGATCTCCCCAAGCAGCCGTTCCAGCCTTGCCAGATTGTCCTCCTCCCGCATGTACGCCGCAAAGGCCGCCGCGATCACCTCGCCCACGCCCTCGATGGCGCTGAGGGTCTCGATATCGGCCGTTTTTAACCGCTCCAGATCATAGTCGAAATAACGGCACAGCATCTTGGCATTCGCCACGCCGATATTGGCGATCCCAAGGCCGTACAGGAGCCTGGGAAGGGTCGTATGCCTTGAGCGGTCTATGCTTTCGATCAGATTTTGATAGGACCGCTCCCCGAAGCCTTCCATCTGCAGGATCTCCTCCCGATGCGCTTCCAGGTGGTAGAGATCGGCATATTCCCGGATAAAGCCTCGGTCAATAAACTTTTCCAGGGTAGCCTCGGAAAGCCCGTCCATATTCAGGGCATCCCGGCTGGCAAACAGCGTAAACGACTTGATGCGCTTGGCGGGACATTTCTCGTTTACACAGTACAGGGACTGCACCTCGTTCACCTGCCGGATCTGGGTCGGCTGTCCGCAGACCGGGCAGACCTCCGGGATCGGCACGCTGTCGCTCCGGGTCAGATTCTCTGCTATCTGCGGGATGATCATGTTCGCCTTGTACACGGTGATCCGGTCACCGATGCCAAGCTTCAGCCCCCGCAGGATACTGATGTTGTGCACCGACGCGCGGCTGACCGTGGTTCCCTCCAGCTCCACCGGATCAAAAATGGCCACGGGGTTGATCAGCCCCGTCCGGCTGGCGCTCCACTCGATCTCCCGAAGCGACGTCTCCCGAAGCTCGTCCGCCCACTTGAAGGCGATGGAATGCCGGGGGAATTTGGCCGTCCGCCCAAGCCCTTCCCCGTAGGCGATGTCGTCGTAGGTCAGCACCAGCCCGTCCGAGGGAATGTCGTACCCTTCGATCTTGTGCTCAAAATAGGAGATCTCCTCCAGAAGGTTCTCCTCGGTGACCCGGCGGTATTCCACCACGGGAAAGCCCTGTTCCCGCAGAAAAGCAAACTGCCGCTCCCTGGAATTCTGAAAGTCCACTCCCTCCGCCTTCACCAGCGCAAACGCAAACAGCTGCACCTTCCGCCGGGCAGTGATCTCGCTGTTTAACTGCCGCACGGAACCGCTGCAGAGATTTCTGGGATTTTTATACTTTTCCTCCGTGTCCGGTATCTCCCGGTTGATCTTCTCAAAGTCCGAATAGCGGATGACCGCCTCCCCACGCAGGACCAGCTCCCCCGGATAGGAGATCCGCAGCGGAAGATTTTGAAAGGTCCTGGCGTTATTGGTGACCACCTCGCCGATCTCACCGTTCCCCCGGGTGACCGCCTTTGCAAGTTTTCCTTCACGATATGTCAAAACAATGGTCAAACCGTCCAGCTTCCAGCTTAAAATTGCAGGTTTTCCCTGCAGCCATTCCAAAAGCTCCTCCCGGCTTTTCGTCTTTCCCAGAGACAGCATGGGCGCTTCATGGCGCTCCTTGGGAAGCTCGTCCACCGACTCATACCCCACCCGCACGGAGGGACTGTTGGCCAGCACCATCCCGGTCTCCCGCTCCAGGGTTACCAGCTCATCGTAGAGCTTATCGTATTCATAATTGCTCATTATCTCCCGGTCCTCGGCATAGTACGCCCGGGAGGCCTCGTTCAAAAGCTGTGTCAGTTCTCTGATCCTGTCTGTCTTGGATAGCTGCATCTTGTATCCCGCCTTTTTTGTCCACACATGATCTTGGGCCTAAGTACCCTTCCTGCCGCAGTCGGCATAAAGTTTCGCAAGCTCCTCCCCCACGACCTCGCGGTACTGCCCGGGCTTCAGATCCCCCAGGAGAATGTTCATCACCCGGATCCGCTTCAGGCTCCTCACCTGAAAACCGCACGCCCCACACATCCTCCGGATCTGCCGGTTCAGCCCCTGGGTCAGCACGATCCGGAAGGTGTACGCCCCCGTTTTTTGTACCCGGCATTCCCGGGTGGTCGCATCCAGATCCCTCAGATAAATACCGGAGGCCATTTTTTGTAAAAAAACATCTGTTATTTTTCGATCCACCCGGACAAGGTACTCTTTCTCATGCCGGTTTGCCCCGCGGCTGACCGCCTGGATCAGGTCTCCGTCGTTGGTCAAAAGGAGAAGCCCCTCCGAATCCCGGTCCAGCCTCCCGGCATAGGTCAGGCGCACCGGATAGGAGATCATGTCGTTGATCACGCGCTCCGCGTGGGGATCCCGCTCCGTGCAGGTGATGCCCGTGGGCTTGTAAAACGCCAGCACATGCGTCTCCTGCGCTCCCTCCAGAAGCTTCCCCCGCACGCGGATCTCCTCCGCGCCGCTCACCGTCTGCCCGGTGACACCCACACGCCCGTCCACGGTGACCTCCCCCCGCTCGATCAGCCGATCCGCCTCTCTGCGGGAACAGACACCGCACCGGGCCAAATATTTATTCAGCCGTACCTGTTCCATACCACGTCATTTCCTCGATCCGCCGCACCTTCGGAATACCGTCTCCCTCCGTCAGTCCGCGCTTTGCCTCCCGGTCCGCCAGCTCGTTGAACCGCTCGCCCCGGTGTGCCGCCACCTTGGTGAAGGTCAGCCGGATCCGGCTTCCCCATTCCTGCATGGCCTGGGTATATTTCTGCGTGAGCTCCGTCTTGCTCCGCCATGCCCCGGTGACCCATTTTTCGATCCCCTCATAGTCGTAGCGGAGTTCCACCGCCGAAAACCCGTTCAGCAGCGCGGTCTTTACGGCGTACATGGCGCCCAGCATCTCCCCGGCGACGTTTCGCTGCTCCAGGGACTTGGGCTGGCCGCCGTTTCCCACCTCCGTAAAGATCCTCCCGTCCGGCAGGAGAAAGACGCAGCCGAAGGCGTATTTCTGCAGGGCGGCGCTGTAGCTGCCGTCCACATAGGCCAAAAGCGTCCCCTCCGGAGGGATGTCCTCCGCCGCAAGCCGCAAAAGCTCCCTCGACCCGTAGGCATCCTCCGCCGCCCTCTCCGGACGCACGGCGTCCTCCGGCCGGTCGGCCGCATCCTGCTCTTCCCCCAAAAAGGCGGCGTCCTGCCCCAGGTAGTCCATCGCCTCCGCCTTCGTGGAAAAGCCCTTATACTCCGCGCCGGAGAAGCCCTCGTACTCCGCATGGTAGGCGCCGGTGTAGCCGTCCGCGCCCCGGACGCATTCGCCCACGAGCGCGGCGTCGCTGGTCAGCGACAGCCAGCCCAACGCCTCCACGAGCTTGTTGTAGACCGCCAGCGTCTCCTCCTTGGTGCAGCCGGTCAGCGCCAGCAGCAGGACCATAAGCATCGCCAGGATTCTCTTCATTGTCGTCTCCTCCTCTCTCGTTTCCCCACC